>JAYSVA010000382.1:0-3001 GCA_043718785.1 Hyphomicrobiaceae bacterium | reverse complement strand
CGGCATGGCCCATCGCCGCCACCATCGAAGAAATCGTCTCCTGGCGGCTCAACAACCGCAACTGAAAGCCAATACCGGCCATGGGGTCCCCAACGAGTTTCGGCAAGCGTCGAGATTCCGTACCGCGAGGCCAGGGCGGCGTCTATAGCAGGTAGCAACGCACGAAAGTCTGCAGATTGCCTGGCCGCTGCCATACCCGCGCCTTAGCGCTGTGTAAAACTTTAGTCGTGCGGCAAATCGTTGGACAGGGCGGAACTTGCACCGCACTATCGGTTTAGATGCACGAACTTTCCTGCATATTGCATGATTTAAGCTGCACAAAGGCGGCAGGGTCGAGGGCAGACTAGGCTAAAAAACAGCATACGCGGGAGCTGGGTTGGATGTTTCAAGGCTGGGCCATTGTGGTGCTCGCTATCGGGTACGTCGGCGCGTTGTTCGCCGTCGCCTGGTTTGGCGACCGCACGTCGGTGCCCAAAGCCGCCCATCATACCGCAGCTGGTCCGCCGACTAGCAAAGCCCGCCCGCTGTTGTACGCGCTGTCGCTCGGCGTATTCTGCACCTCCTGGACGTTCTTCGGCAGCGTCGGCTTGGCCGCCACGACGGGGTTTGACTTTATTCCGGTGTACATCGGCGCGATCCTGATGTTCGCCCTCGGCTGGCGGGTGATCCGTCGCGTTATCCGGCTATCAAAAGCCCAAAACCTCACGTCCATCGCCGATTTTCTGGCCGCCCGCTACGGTAAGAGCCAAGCGGTGTCGGCCATTGTCACCATCGTCGCCGTAGTGGGCACGCTGCCGTACATCGCCCTGCAGCTGAAGGCGGTCGTCACCTCAACCGAGGTGCTGCTGGGCGAAACCGTTTTCGTTCCGATCAAGCTGCCGGAAGTGGGCATCCTTGAGACGTCGTTCGTTGTGGCCGTCATACTCGCTGTGTTCTCGGTGCTGTTCGGCACGCGCCATATCGACACGACCGAGCACCAAAGCGGGCTGATGCTGGCCGTTGCTGCCGAAAGCGTACTGAAGTTGGCGGCCTTCCTCATTGTCGGCATCTACGTGATTTATGCCGTGTTTGGCGGTTTCGAGGGGTTCGCCAGTCGGACCTGGATCACGCCGCAGATCAAGGCCGTCTTCGGCCGACCGATCAACCTAGGCCACTGGGTCACCGTGTCGTTCCTCAGTTTGGTGGCGGTGATCTTGCTGCCGCGCCAGTTCCACGTCGCTGTGGTCGAGAACCGCAACGAAAGTGAGATCAAGCGCGCCGCCTGGATGTTCCCGCTATATTTGGTGGTGATCAATCTCTTTGTCATACCCATTGCGATTGCCGGGCTGATTACCCTGCCCAAGGGCTTCATCGAGCCGGATATGTTCGTGCTGGCTGTGCCGATGGGGAAGGCAGCCGATGTCATAACGGCCATTGCCTACCTTGGCGGCTTGTCAGCCGCGACCGCCATGGTCATCGTTGAATCCGTGGCGTTGTCGATCATGATCAGCAACGGACTCGTCGTGCCACTGCTGTTGCGTCGCCGCCTGCAGGACTATGCCCAGGCTGAAGATCTGGCGGGGATGCTACTCAACATCCGCCGCATCTCGATCTGCGTGATCGTCCTGGGCGGCTATTTGTTCTACCGGTACCTGGGGCAAGTGCAGGGCTTGGCGGCCATTGGCCTCGTCTCGTTCGCCGCCATTGCCCAGCTGGCACCCGCGTTCTTCGGCGGCCTCATCTGGACCCGGGCGACGGCCCGCGGTGCTATTGCCGGTATCGTCGCCGGTTTCACGGTTTGCAGTTACACGTTGATGTTGCCCTGGTTTGTCAAAGCCGGGTTCCTCGGGCCAGAACTGCTGACCGATGGCCCGTTCGGCGTATTGTGGCTGCGACCGCAAGCGCTGTTCTATCTCGACATCACACCACTGAGCCACGGCGTGCTGACCAGTATGACCCTCAACGTGCTGGCGTTTGTCGGCGTGTCGTTGATGCGCCAACCCAATGCGGCGGAGCTGAGCCAGGCCCAACTTTTCGTCCGCCAAAACCTTGCACCTGATGCCGGTGCCATGACTGCACCGATAAGTTCGCGGCAGTACAGCAGCACAATCACCATTGGTGACCTGCAAGCCACCGCCGCCCGCTACCTCGGGCCGGAGCGGGCGCAACGCTCGTTTGCCGACTATGCGGCCTATGTCGGTCGTCCACTGATGCCCCACATGGAGGCCGACCGCGACACCATCCAGTTCACCGAACGCCTGCTCACCAGCGCGGTGGGTGCCGCGTCCGCCCGGCTCGTGATGGCGCTGTTGCTCAGCCGCTCCGATGTCGGCAGCCAGGAATCGGTCCAGCTGCTCGATGTCGCGTCCGAAGCGCTGCATTACAATCGCGGCCTGCTGCAGTCCGCGCTTGATCAGGTGCGGCACGGCCTCGGCGTATTCGACGCGGAGATGCGGTTGATCTGCTGGAACCGGCAATTCCGCGAGTTGCTGGAGCTGCCGGTGGGCCTTTGCCACGCGGGCGTGCCGATGGTCGAAATCGTGCGTTTCGGGGCGGTGCGCGGCGACTTTGGTCCAGGTCCCATTGAACACCTAATCGCCGACCGGATGTACCGCCTCACGGCCACACGCGAAACCCTGCAGGAGCGCGTTGTATCGGGCGGCGGTCGGATCCTCGAAGTCCGCACCGCCGCCATGCCGCAAGGCGGTATCGTCGCCACCTATTCCGACATCACCGAACGCGTGCGCGCCAACAACGAATTGGCCAGCGCCAACGAAACCCTGGAGCGTCGCGTGAATGAACGCACCAGCGAACTGATGATTGCGCGCACCAAAGCCGACGAAGCCAACCAAGACAAAACCCGTTTTTTGGCCGCCGCCAGCCACGACTTGCTGCAGCCGCTGAACGCGGCGCGCCTCTATGCGTCCAGCCTGATCGAGCGCAAACTCGACCCGAAAACCGCCGAAATCGCCACCAACATTGATGCGTCGCTAAACTCCGTCGAGGAGATTATGTCGGCGCT
>JAYSVA010000381.1:0-6576 GCA_043718785.1 Hyphomicrobiaceae bacterium | reverse complement strand
GGCAGAAACACCATGACCGACTCGGACGCGGACGCCTCGCTTCATTCCTCGTCAGGACGAGAAATCCCACGCGCATGCGCTATTTTGCAAGTGGCTCAGCAGCTTGTGTTTATGACACAAACCGCCTCGCGACAGTTCGGCCGCCGCAATGTCCCGGCAGTTCACGCAACTGCCAAGACGTTTCAGACTGCCGTCGCACGCAAGTCGACACGTGCCCGCACATTCACTCCCGGCGAACGTTACTTTTTAATCGCTTGCGGTGCGGTACTGGTGGGCTTTGCAGCGCTTTGGCTCGCGGGCTTGATAGAGCACCGCCATTTGATGGGCATCCTATTCCTAAGCGCTCTCGCTGCAACTTTCCTGGTTCGAGGCTTAGTGTGGTTGAGTCTTGGCATCGGTGGCCGCCCGAACGGGACTGACCGCAACGACCGCAACAGCAGTGGCGGTGGCTCGGGTTGGAGTGATGACGGTGGAGATGGCGGCGATTGATCACCGTCCGCCCCCGATTACATGACGTTGACCGTCACGGTGTAATGCACGACCCCGCCGCGTGATTGGAACACATCGTAGGCAAGCGTTTCCGTACCTTTGAAGCCTGGGGCGGCATGATACTCGACCAGCTGGCCGCGCACGCGTTTGGTGTTGCAGGCGGAACGTGGGTTAGCTGGCGGGAAGAACACAAAATCATCCGCAGTTTGGATGGTGAGCTTGCCACGTGCCGGTTCTCGTGCTGCCCGCGCCGTTGTTGAACCAATTGTCGTGCAGTCCGGATTAATCGCGGTTACGAACGCCAACTTCAGTTTGCCGCCGGCAGGGACGGCCACTGTGCGGTTGAGTGCCAGTTCGCTCCCCTGATTGGACAGAACGGCCGGTGCAGGGGGAGGCCCCTCGACCACCAAGGCCCGCTGACCAGGTTTCGGTGCACAGCCTGCCAGAGCCACGGCCATGACAACAGCCGATACCGAGCAGCAAAAACTTAGACGCCGCATTTCACAGACCCCGCACGCTGCAACCACGAGCACCGATTGTAACCACATTGCCATTGGCGGCGCTGTATCTCAATAGGCACTCAACGGATTAAAACTGCCAAACTGACAAGACTGGCCGTTCCCTGGCTGACTTGTGCTGATGGCCCGGGTGTTGCACTGATAGCGCTGAGTTTCATGGCAAGGGGCAATCAGCGCGTGCGGCAGGGGTTCACCATTGGGGGCATGACGGTTGAACCGGGCGCACGTCGGCTGATCGATCTGCCGGTGTCGAAGCTGTCCAACCACACCCCCGTGACCCTGCCCGTCCACGTGTTGCATGGCCTACAGCCGGGGCCGACGATGTTTGTGTCGGCGGCGATCCACGGCGATGAACTCAATGGTGTTGAAATTATCCGCCGTATTCTGCGCATCGTCAAACCCGGCAACATCAGGGGCACGCTGCTGTGTGTGCCTATCGTCAATGCCTACGGGTTTATCGGGCGGTCACGCTATCTGCCTGACCGTCGCGACCTGAACCGCGCGTTTCCAGGCTCGTCGTCGGGCTCGTTAGCATCACGACTGGCCAACTTGCTGTTGACCGAGGTGGTCAAGCGCTCGCAGATCGGCATCGACCTGCACACCGCCGCTGTCCACCGCTTGAACCTGCCGCAGATCCGCGCCGCCTATGTCAAGCGGCCCCGCACACGCGAGTTAGCCGAGGCGTTCGGCTGTGAGGTGGTGCTGGAAAGCCCAGAGCGCGCGGGCAGCTTGCGCAAAGCGGCCAGTGAAGCCGGTGTGGACGTGCTCGTCTACGAAGGCGGCGAGGGGCTCCGGTTCGATGAATTCGCCATCAAGGCCGGTGTGGATGGCGTTGCCAACGTCATGCTGAAGATCGGCATGCTGGAGCTGCCAGACGGCGTCGAACCGCTGCCCGCAGACCCGAAACAGCGACCGCCGGTGTTCGCCAACGCCTCGAAATGGCTCCGCGCGCCGGAGGGCGGCATGTTCCGCACCCACAAACGCATCGGTGACGCCGTCAGCGACAACGAGCTAGTCGGCGTGGTCGCGAACCCGTACGACGACGTCGATGTCGAAGTGCGCTCGCCCCGGCGCGGCATTATCGTCGGTCGCACCACTTTACCGATTGTGAACATGGGCGACGCCCTTTTCCACCTCGCCTGGTCCGAAGAGATCGGCACCGGTAAACGCACTAAGGACATAGGCCGCGACTCCGAACCAGTGATGGACGAAGACGAAATTATTTAAACATCGCCGCGCCGCCAAAACCGGCGGCGATGCCGATGCCGGCCCAGATCATCGATGATAGGGTGGTGGCGGGCAGGAACAGCCACACCGGCATGACATAGATGCCCGCGACGATGGGGATGAATGGCCGGATGCCCCACACGAACTTGGCGCCGAGCACGCTGAGGACGCCGTATTTGGCGAACATCACTTTGCCCTTGGGGATGGCTTCTGGGTACTTGCTCACCGGCCAGATCTTACCCGCGTCCTCTCCCGCAAAGCGGCCGACCAAATAGCATAGCAAGTCGCCAACCGTCGCACCGATGGCGACAGCCAGCCACAGGGGGCCGAAGGTGCCACCGCTGGCCGCATAGATACCGCCGACAGCCACGAACAGCACGGTGGACGGCAGGAACGCCGCAATAATCGGCAGGCTCTTGATGAAGCCGATGATCCCGACGATGGGCAATATCCAGCCGACATTATTGCGCACCGCCGCCAACAGCGGCTCGTACATCGACAGGTCGATTTTGGAGATGTCGATCAAGGGCTGACTGAGGGCGATTACGGCACTCATCCGCCAAACGCCCAGGACAGCGCCTTGATGCCGAACGCGCCGGGTGCCATGACGCCAAACGCCCAAATGAACGACGAGACGATGTTTGCCACCCAGAACTTCCAGGGGGTCAGCTCATACATGCCAGCGACCACGGGAACAACGGCACGAACCGGGCCGAAGAAGTGGCCGAGAAACACGCCAAACGCGCCATACTTGTCGAAGAACGTTTTGCCCTTCGGGATCATGTCCGGATACTTGCTGAACGGCCAAAGCGTGACGATCTGGTCCTTGTAGTATTTACCCAGCCAATAGGAGATCCCGTAGCCGAGCACGCTACCAATTCCAGCCGCCAGAAAAATTGGCCAAAAATTGATGCCCGCTGGACCCGTTGCATAGAACGGGAAGAAATTGACACCGACTGCGCCAAGTAGTCCACCGAGGCCGAGCAGGATCACGGTAGCAGGTAGGATGAGCGACAGGAACGCCAAGCTCTCGCCAAACGCCAAGGCAAACACAATCGGTGCGGCGTAGGACTGATTGGACTTCACCAGTTCCACTGTGGCGTTCGTAAACTCAACAAGTGTCATGCAACTTTCCCCCGGCAGGCCTGCCACTCCCGCTTGCATGCCAAAAATCCGCGCGGATGCCTAGCACTACTTGCCCTATAACAGTTTGGCCCCACAAGGGATCAGGGATGCTTGATCGGAACGGCGCAGTCGATTTCGATGGCGTCGGCGGAGATGGCGCAGCGGTAGGCCAGCGCCTCAACCCCGGCGTCGCGGGCGAGATTGAAGGCCTTCACGTAAGCCGGGTCAATGTCAGCGGCGAAACTGAACGAGGTCGGCGTCGGGATCTGGATCAGGTACAGCATCACCGCGCGATTGCCCGCTTCGACCATCCGCGACAGTTCGGCCAGATGTTTGGCCCCGCGCTCCGTTACTGAATCCGGGAATTCAGCGCGCGGCGACTTGCGCATCATGTGCACGTTCTTGATCTCGACGTAGCACGGCGATTTCTTGGTGTCGGTCAGCAGGATATCGATCCGGCTATTGGTGCCGTACTTCACCTCGCGCTTGAGCTCGGCATAGCCCTTCAGTTCCTTGATTTTGCCGTCCGTGATGGCTTCCGAGACGATGCGGTTGGGGTGGTTGGTGTTGATGCCAACCATCGTCGGCCCCGCGCCAAAATCGGCCTCCACCAGCTCCCAGGTATGCTTGTACTTCCGCGTCGGGCTATCGGACGTGGATAGCCAGACCCGTGATCCCGGCGCCACCAACCCGATCATCGAGCCGGTGTTCGCGCATGTCGTTGTGATGGTTTCACCGCTATCAAGCACCACGTCGGCGAGGAAACGCTTGTACCGCTTCACAAGGCGACCAGCGATCAGCGGTTCAGCGAATTTCATTAGAGCTCCGTGTCGGGTACGTAATGATGGTGTTTTTCGTGGAGGTAACTTCGGCCCCCACACATTCCACCGGTTCCCCGGAATTTGCTGCCCGCATCGCGGGCTGAAAATATCCGGGGTCTTCACCACTAACGTGCGTCCACATCAGTGCCCAACTCCAGGCGGTAAAGATCCCGGATATGCCTATCGGCTGAGGCCGACAGGCATTCCGGGAAACCAGAGGGTAGAATTAAATGCCGTTAAGGGCAGCGACTTCGCAATCCGGAGATCACTTCAGCCGCTTCACGTGCAGCAAGTGCACCATACCCTGAGTCGCAGGCTTCCAGGCGGGATAGCGATCCAGCACCAGCGGGTCATGGCCGGGGACGACATGCGCGCGCGAGGTCGCGAGCTTCTCCAGTAAGGTGTAGCTTTTCAGCGTCTCCTCGACGTCAATCGTGATGGAGAACGGCTTCCGCTTCTCGAAATTCTCATACAGATGAGTGGCATCCGCAGCCAACACGACAAAACCGCTTTCCGTCGCCACCCGCACGCACTGCAGGCCCTTGGTATGGCCGCCCGCTTTGTGCACGGTGACGCCCGGCGCGACCTCGCCGTCGCCATCATGGAACTGCACGCGGCCGGAGTAGACCTTTTTCACGAAGCTGCAGACGTGCTCGACGGTAAACGGCTTGCGCATCGCGTCGTCGCACATGCAGCGCCCCGTCGCATAGGAGGCTTCGGCCTCCTGAATGTGGAAGCGCGCGTTCGGGAAGCTATCGAGCTGGCCGGCGTGATCGTAGTGCAGATGCGAAATGATCACCGTCTCGACCCTGGCAGCATCGATACCGATTTCGGCTAATCGCTCCACTGGTGTCGCATCAATAGTGCGGCCACGGGTTTTCGCCTCGGCGTAGTCGAAGCCGGTATCAACCAGGATCGTCCGGTTGGCATTGCGGATCACCCAAATATAATAATCAATCGGCTGGATGCTGGCGTGGTCATCGGCCGACATGAAGTTGTCGAACCGGGTGCGGTTGGCATGGCGCGCATATTTCACGCACAGGATTTCGTAGGTTTCGGTCATCGTCGCTCTCCAACCGCTGTTGATTGCTGCCCATTGGCCTAAACTTCCCGCCAGCTGTCAATCATATCAGTCAATGTTGTTTCACCGGCGCTAGGTGTGCAGTATAGTCCGCGAAACGTTCACACTGCCCGTTTCTCTAAGAGAGGCCGAGATGCGCTACGACGATCAGGATCGCCAGAGTAAGAACATCGAAGACCGGCGCGGCGAGGGCGGCGGCGGCATGTTTGGCAACATGGGCGGCGGCCAGGGCGGCGGGCGCGGCGGTTTCAGCCTGACGACGATGCTGCTGATCGGCGCGGTGATGTTGTTCTTCGGCTTCAACCCGCTCGATTTGCTCAAAGGCGGCATGCCCAACATGGGCGAAGTTTCGCAGATGCCGCGCGTGGACCCGGGCCGTACCGCCGGTTCGCAGCGTTCACCGTTCGAAATTCCCGGCCTGCCAGGTGCCAAACCTCCGGCTAACCAAGGCACCAATGACGAAATGAAGAAGTTCGTCGCGCATGTGCTGGCGGACACTGAGGACGTATGGACCCGCGTGTTCCAGGGCTTCGGCAAGCGTTACAAGGAGCCGCAGCTGGTGATCTTCGACCGTTCCACCCGGACAGCCTGCGGTCCAGGCCAAACCGCGATGGGGCCGTTCTACTGCCCGTTGGATCAGAAGGTCTATATCGATCTCGCCTTCTATGACGAGCTCAAGCGCCGCTTCGAGGCCCCGGGCGACTTCGCCCAGGCCTACGTCGTCGCCCACGAGGTCGGCCACCACGTGCAGACGCTGCTTGGCATTGCTGACCGCGTACAGCAGATGAAATCGCAACTCGACGAACGCCGCGCCAACCAAGTGCAGGTGCGCATGGAACTGCAGGCGGACTGCCTATCGGGCGTCTGGGCCAGCTTGAACGATCAGCTCAAAAAGCGCCTGCAACCCGGCGATATCGAAGAAGGCTTGAACGCCGCCGCCCAGATCGGCGACGACATGATCCAGCGCAAAACCATGGGCCGCATTGTGCCGGATGCCTTCACCCACGGCACCTCGAAGCAGCGATCCAAGTGGTTCCTCGTCGGTTTCCAATCCGGCCGTATCGACCAGTGCGATACGTTCAACGCCCAGGATCTAGGCTAACGGTGCGATTGTCGATGTGATCATCAGCCAAGATCGCAGGGTTCGGCGCAACGCACCCTAGTGGATTGCATCGGCTAAAGTGACTCATGGGCAACCGCTGCGAACACTGATTCCTGTCTTATCGGGTGCAACCGACAGGACAAACCGATCATGGCAGCAAAGATATTCATTGTCGAACTCGACGCCGCTGAGCGCGCACGGCTGGGCGCTTTG
>JAYSVA010000039.1:0-4629 GCA_043718785.1 Hyphomicrobiaceae bacterium | reverse complement strand
TATGGGCTGGCGCTAGAAGCGATGACCGGCATGATCGATGATATCGAGCCGAACGTCGAGAATTTGGCGGCGGCGGCTGGGCGTGGGTTCTCCACGGCGACGGATATCGCCGACTGGCTGGTGCGGACCTTGGCGATGCCGTTCCGCGATGCCCATCACGTGACCGGACGCATCGTAGCGGCGGCGGAGGCCAAGGGTTTGGCGCTCGATGAGCTCGCACTGCAGGATATGCAGGCGATTGAGCCGAAGATCACCAAAGCCATCTTTGAGGTGCTGGCACCTGAGAATTCCGTGAAAAGCCGGGTCAGCTATGGGGGAACTGCGCCACAGAACGTGCGAAAAATGGCCAAGGCCTGGATAAAGCGGTTGGAGAAGTGAGCGTTTCCGGGTTAAAACACCGGTAGGACAATTGAGGCCGTTGCAACTAAGGCGTTCGTTGATGCTCAGCCGTATGAAACCTGCGTTGTTGGCCACGTCGACAGTGCTGCTGGCGGGTGTGCTGGCTGGCTGCGGCGTTAAAGGGCCGTTAGAAACGCCGACAGCGGCAAAAGGCGCGCAACAGGCAACTGCCCAGGCTGATTCAGGCCAGGGCAAAGCCGAAGGCGCGGCGCCGAAGCCACACAAATCGTTCATTCTCGACGGACTGATCCGCTGAGTTAGTTCACAAGTTGGGTCAGGCGTTGCGGCTGCGGCCCGGAAACGACCGGATGCCATGCACCATTTCAACTATACGTCAGGCCAGTTGCATGCCGAGGGTGTGAGCCTGGAGCGGATTGCTGCCGAAGTTGGCACTCCCTTCTATTGCTACTCCACCGCCACCTTGGAGCGGCACTTCAAGCTGTTCGCCAAGGCGGTCGGTCACCCGAAGCATGGCGTGTTTTTCGCCATGAAGGCGAACAGCAACCAGGCCGTGCTGAAGACCTTGGCCAAGCTCGGTGCAGGCGCGGATACCGTGTCCGAGGGCGAAGTGCGGCGCGCGCTGGTGGCTGGCATCCCGGCATCGAAGATCGTGTTCTCCGGTGTTGGCAAGACCGATGCAGAGCTGAGCTTCGCTGTCGATCAGGGTTTGTACCAGGTCAACGTTGAGACGGAGGGCGAGTTGCACGCGCTGTCCCGCGTCGCCGCAGCTAAGGGGAAGCGCCAGAACGCGGTGATCCGCATCAACCCAGACGTCGGCGCGGGCGGGCATTCGAAAATCACCACGGGCTCGGCCGAGAATAAGTTTGGTGTCAGCATCGGCGAAGCGGCGCGGCTGTACGATAACGCCTCTAATTTGGCGGGCGTGCGGATGCTTGGGCTGGCCGTACACATAGGCAGCCAGATCCGCGAATTAGACGAGCTGGAAGCGGCGTTCAAGGTGATGGGTGAGCTGGTCGCCGGATTGCGTAAGAGCGGGCATACGGTCGAGCGGCTGGATCTCGGCGGCGGGCTGGGCATTCCCTACGAGATGCCGGAGGATGAGGCGTTCGAGCACGGCCCGGACCTGATCAACGATTATGCCGCCATGATCAAGCGCACGCTGGGTCACCTTGACGTCGAATACGGGTTTGAGCCGGGCCGGCTGGTTGTCGGCAATGCTGGCGTGCTGGTGACGCGGGTGATCGGCCTCAATCAGCGCCCCGAAAAGACGTTTGTGGTGGTCGATGCCGCGATGAACGATTTGATCCGTCCGGCAATGTACGAAGCGCACCACGAAATTTGGCCGGTACGGCAAGCGGCCAAGAGCAGCAAGCGGCTGGCTTATGATGTCGTTGGACCCATTTGCGAGTCCGGTGACACCTTCGCCGAAGCCCGCACAATGGCGGAAACCAAGCCCGGTGATCTCGTGGCGTTCATGACTGCTGGCGCTTACGGCGCCACGATGTCGTCGACCTACAACTCGCGACTGTTGGTGCCGGAGGTCCTCGTCAAGGGCGACCAGTATGCCGTCGTCCGGCCGCGCCTGACCTATGACGAGCTCATCGCCCTGGACCGCATTCCGGTTTGGCTCTGATCTGCGTTAATCTTTCGTTCACCATAAACTCATATATTACGAATCAAGGCGAGGGGCTGGCTCACGGATTTGGGCTCCTTCGCTGTCAGTTTCCAGCAGCCGCCTGCGCCGAAGTGCCGATATGGCCGCTCCGCAGGCGGTATTGCTCTCTCTCCAATTGGGCTAAGACCCAGTCTCAGCGTTCGACTAGACAACGCATTCATTTGCTTCAGTTTTCAGATAATATTTAGGACGCCATGCTCTTATTGGATTTCGGTCCGGTTTGCGTATTGGGGTTGATTTATGCGTCACACCACAGAGTCTATCCATGGAGCGCCGGAAACTGGGCTTGCGTCACTGATCGAGGATATTCATCGGACGTTTGACCGGCGCTGGTCGCGGCGCATCGCCGTTGATGTTGTGTGCGCCGTTGATGCGCTGCTGATCGTGCTCGCGGCACTAATCCCTGGTCTCATCTATGCCAAAGTCTATTTGGGCAACGGGCTGCCGTTCATCAAGGAACCACTGACGCCGTGGCTTGCGATTGTGCAAACGGGCCTGATTGCGGCGGTCATCGCTTGTGGTGCGCTGCGCCATTGGGGCATGTACGACAGTGAGCGTGTACATGACCTGCCGACGCATCCGGGGCGTCTGCTGGCAGCGCTCGCGATTGCTAGTGTGGCTGTGCTGGGGCTCGGAAATCCGTTCTCGACCGCGCACCCGATGCTGTGGATCTGGTCCGCAGCCTGGGTGTCTGCAAGCTTCACCTTCCTATTGGGCAACCGCATTGTCGCCCGCGCGCTGCTGCGTCGCTGGACATTGGCCGGGCGTTTCGAAACCCGGGTGGCAGTGTTCGGTGCAGGTAACATCGCCCGCCGCGTCCGCGATCATCTGGCGAACCCGGCACTCGGACTGCGCTTCGTTGGGGTGTATGATGACCGCGTCGATGATGGTCGCATCAATCCAGAAGGGCTGAGCGTTGCTGGCCGCCTCGATACCCTGATCAATGCCGCGCGGATGGGGCGGGTCGATCGCATCGTCGTGGCGCTGCCGCAGTCAGCGGACCATCGTCAGACCACAGTGATGCGCAAGCTCGAAGCGTTGCCCGTTAGTGTCCATATGGTGACGCACATTGCCTCCGATCTCGTCGCCATAGGCTCCGGGCATCGCGTTTCAAATCTGGGACCGGTTGGTCTGCTGGATGTCAAGGTCCGCCCTCTCGCCGATTGGTCACCACTGCTCAAGCGGATCGAGGACTATGTCGTCGGCTCGGTCCTGCTGCTACTCAGCCTGCCGCTGATGGCACTTATCGCCATGGCAACTAAGCTCGATAGTCTTGGCCCGGTGCTGGTCAGTGAAAGCCGCCGTGGTCTCGATGCCCGCGTGTTCAAGGTTTGGCGGTTTCGCACGACCCACGTTGATACCGACGGTCGCGTGATTGAGTTGGCTGTGGATGCCGCGCCGTCCGATCAGAATATCACACGACTGGGGCGCATGCTGCAGGCCACGGGTTTGGCCAAGCTGCCGCAACTGCTCAGCGTCATGATGGGTGAGATGTCGCTGGTCGGACCCGCACCGTACGTGCTGGCTGAACCATGCCGACATGGCCAGATGCTGGAAGACCACGCAAACCGCTACCGGGTGAAGCCGGGGATCACCGGATCGACACTGCCGACAATCGCGGATGATGCCGAAAGCACTGATATGCTTCGTGCCCGCATCGAACGTGAAATGGCCGACATTAGCCACTGGTCACTGGGACAGGATTTTCGCCGCCTTGGTCAGGCGATGTTCGGTGGGCGCCGCGACTAGTTCCAGGGTTTGTCGCCGCCACCTTTTTGGTCGGCATCGAATTCGGCCGCACAGAATGTGCCGCCCTGGTAGAAATCGCCGACCGGGTCGGCAGGGATTTTCGCCTGCTCAGCCATGGCGTGTTCGAAGAAATCTTCGGCTCGGCCGGTCGGGCGATACCCGAGCGCGTACGCCCGGCTGTTGTCCCACCAAGTGCGCTCGTTGAGTGAGGCACCGTACAGCACCTCAAATTTTATCTCGGGGTGATCGAGGCCGATGCGGATCAGCTGCACGAGATCGTCCGGCTTCAGCCAGATCGATAGGCGACGCTTGTCGAGCGGTCTGTCGCCGAAATTGCCGATGCGCAGGCATGTGACGCCCATGCCGTGCTTTTCAGCATACAGCGCGCCGAGCGCCTCGCCGAACGCCTTGCTGACGCCGTAGCGGCTGTCAGGGCGTGTCGTAACATTCGGTCCGATGCGCTGGTGACGCGGATAAAACCCCACCGCGTGATTGGATGAGGCGAACACGACACGTTTGACGCCAGCCAGCCGCGCCGCCTCGAACAGATTATAGCAGCCGACGATGTTGGATTGCAGGATCGTATCCCACGGGCCTTCGACCGAGTGGCCCCCGAGATGAATGATGCCGTCGATCCCCTGACAGATCGCGGTGACCTGCGCCATATCCGAGAGGTCGGCGGCCTTGAAGGTTTCGCCCGGCTTCAGGTCCGCTGGGGCCTTCAAGTCAGATAGCA
The DNA here is from genome assembly GCA_043718785.1 of Hyphomicrobiaceae bacterium. Lineage (GTDB taxonomy): Bacteria > Pseudomonadota > Alphaproteobacteria > Rhizobiales > Hyphomicrobiaceae > JAYSVA01. The sequence continues at coordinate 109 of JAYSVA010000039.1, read as the reverse complement.
CGAGGTTTGGGTAAGCTGCTGGCAGCAGCGCCCGCAACCGGGTGCCGATGACGCCTGATGCGCCGGTCAGAAGAATGCGTGCCATGGGCGGAGCTTTCTTGTTCAAGCG
>JAYSVA010000380.1:0-17054 GCA_043718785.1 Hyphomicrobiaceae bacterium | reverse complement strand
TACGCAATGAGCCAAGCTCAACTACTTACTTCTTGTATCCCTCCAAGGCATGGAAGCTGATGGCGCGTTTGGTGGTGGCGCCGGCGGGGAGTTGGTTGTCGGACAGCTTGTCGGCGCGGGTGAACCACTTGGTGATCGGGGTTACGTCGCGGCGCATGGCGACCAGCAGAACCGGCTGCGGGCTGGTCGGCGTGAACGGACGCGTCAGCTCGTAGTGGTCGGCAGGCGTGGCGGTGGAGCGCCATGCGAGTAGTGGGGTCGCCTCGTCGCGCATGTAGTAAAGCAGCTCGGCGGAGAGCGCCCGCTCGTCGGTGATGATCGACGCGTAGGGTTTGCCAGCAGCCTTGGCTTTGGCCAGCTCCGCTCGAGTTGCATCAGCGACGGCACGCCAGCCGAGGGTGCGGGCGAACGGATCGGTTCCCGGCAGCTTGATCTGACCGGCGGTCGCGGTGCCCAGCGCGAACACGGCCAGCAGCGCCACATGAATGCCGAGCGACGCCTTTAGCCAGCCCCCAATACTACCTTGCGGGGATGCCTCGCGGATCAGGGTCGCAACCACCAGCACCGTCGCGGCGACATAGGAGACGGCCGCCCAGTTCGCGTGCGCGCGCGACAGGAACGCCAGCGTCGTCACCACGGCGATGACCGGCACGGTGAAGCACAGCAGCATCCGGTCGCGGGGATCGAGGCCCTGATGGTAGGCGCGGTACAGGATGGCGATCAAGCTGCCAAACAGGATCGGCCCGAACACGCCGAACTGGGTGCCGAGGAACTCCAAGGCCTTGAGCGGATGCAGAAGTGAGCCACCGAGCTTGGCGTTATCGGCGGTGTGGGCGAATGTCGCGAACTTGTTGGAGGCGTTCCACAGCAGGTTCGGCACGATCATGGCGACGCCCAGCGCCAGCGCCGTCCACAGCCTAGCATCGCGCAGGATGGCTCGTTTTTCCGGCGTCACCAGCACATAGAAGCCGACGGAGAGCGCGAAATAGGCCATCGCGTACTTGGCGTTCAGGCCAAGGCCCAGGCCCAGCGCGATCAATGCGACCGGCCACCAGGCTTTGGTGTCGAACAGGGCGACAAACCCTAGCAGCGCCAGCGCCCAGGTGAACAGCAGCGGCACGTCCGTCGAGATGATGCCCGCCGAGAACGACACGCCCGGCAGCGTCGCGAATGCCAACGCCGACCAGAACCCAACCTGTGCACTATACAGCCGCGCGCCGAGCGCAAAGATCACGACGGCGGTGGCGGTGTGGACGATGGGGGAGGGCAGGCGGATGCAGAACTCGGACACGCCGCACACCGCCGTGGATGCGCCAATCAGCCAGGCAATCAGCGGTGGTTTCGAGTAGTAGCCGAACGCCGGTTCCTGCGACCAGTTCCAGTATTGCGCCTCGTCAAAGAACAAATCGGTGGCGTTGTATCGAAGCGCGACTATCCGGATCAGCAGCAGTGCTGCCAGCGCCACCGCCAGAACGCCCGCATAGCCCACCGCCGATAGCGGCTCGCGCGCTGGCACCTTGGTACGCGACTTCAGGGCCTGGCTTAATTCTGCGGGGCGCGATGCCATGGGCTGATCCTTATTGTCTTCACGATGTGGTCGCCATACCGGCTCAACTACAAGGTTGTGTTCGCCTTGAGAAGCCTGATACAGCCGCTTTACGCTGACCGCTCAAGGACCCTCCACATGCGTGTTTCCGTCGTCATCCCCGCGCTCAACGAAGCTGGCAACATCGGCCGCCTCGTCGAGGAGACCTACACGGCGGTGCCGGCCGACCAACTGGGCGAAGTCATCGTCATCGACGACGCCAGCACCGATGATACCGGTCGCGAGGTCAAAGCCCTCATTGCGGGCGGACAGTTGCAGGGTCTGCGCTACATCCGCCACGGCGTTCGCAGCGGCCAGAGCACGGCAATGCGCACTGGCATATTGGCGGCGACTTTCCCCGTCATCGCCACCATGGACGGCGATGGCCAGAACGACCCGCACGACATTCCGAAGTTGCTGACCCGGCTGAGCGAGCCCGGCACCAAAGGCGGCGTTGCCCTGGTCGGCGGCTGGCGCACCTCGCGCAAGGATACCGGCTCGAAGCGCTATGCCTCGCTCGCCGCCAACTGGATCCGCGATAGCGTGCTCAAGGACAACTGCCCGGATACCGGCTGCGGCATCAAAGTCTACTGGCGCGACACGTTCCTGCGCCTGCCGTTCTTCACCAGCATGCACCGCTACCTGCCCGCCCTGTTCATCACCTACGGCCACGAGGTCGCCTACGTCCCCGTCAACGACCGCGCCCGTGTCGCGGGCGTCTCCAAGTACAACAACCTCAACCGCGCCCTAGTCGGTATCTACGATCTGGTGGGGGTGAGCTGGATCAGGAAACGCACCAAGGTCCCGCCGGTGGTAGAAGAGGTGGGGTAGTTTCACAGCTTCATCGGGTTCGTGATACCATCTGATCGAACGAAATAAAAATTGTTGAGGTGTGCGATGTCGACACTTGAAAAAATAGAGGCCGAGATAACCAAACTACCTGACGATGAGTTCGCAAAGCTTCGCGAATGGTTCGAAGAATACGCCTCCGATATGTGGGATCGGCAGATCGAGCGCGATGCCAAGGCAGGCAAGCTTGATAAGCTCGCAGAACGCGCATTGCAACACGAGCGGGCTGGCCGGACGACCAAAATATGAACCATACGGCCAGCCCCGATTTCTGGGATGAATACAATTCTTTACCCGCAGATATCCAGAAACTGGCCGACAAAAACTACGCTCTCCTCCAGTCTAACCCGCGTCATCCATCGCTGCATTTTAAGAAAGTCGGTGCATTCTGGTCCGTGCGGGTCGGGCGCAACCACCGCGCTCTCGCCGTGGACGGCAAATCCGGTTTGATCTGGTTTTGGATAGGCGAACACACTGTGTACGACCGGCTCATCAAGCAAACTTAGCAAGGTCTCCAACGTCATCTGACACTGGAAGAAAATTCGGATGCAAAACCACGACACCTTCGACCTCGGGCCGGTGACGCTGCAGCGGGGGCTGACGCTGCCGAGGGCGCATCTGGCGTACAAGACTTACGGCCAGCTCAATGCCGACAAGTCGAATGTCATTCTGTATCCGACGTCGTATGGGGCGCATCACACGGATATTGACTGGCTGATCGGACCTGGCCGCGTGCTCGACCCGGCGCGTTACTTCATCGTGATCCCGAACCAGCTTGGCAACGGGCTGTCGTCCTCGCCAAGCAATCTGGCGGAACCGCACGGCCTCGGCCGCAACCCGTTGTTCACGCACTGGGATAACGTCCATGCGCAGGACCGGCTGTTGCGGGAAAAATTCGGCATTGCCAACATTGCGCTGGCTTATGGCTGGTCGATGGGCGGGCAACAGGTGCTGCATTGGGGTGCGATCTTCCCGGGCCGCGTTGCCCGCATTCTGGCCACCTGCACGTCAGCGCGGACCAGCCCGCACAACAAGGTGTTCCTGGAAGGTATCCGCGCCGTTCTAACCTCCGATGGCGCGTGGCGAGATGGCCGCTTCGTTGAACGCCCGGTGGCATCGATCCGCGCCTTCGCTCGCGTTTATGCGGGCTGGGCGATGAGCCAGTCATTCTATCGCGAACGGTTGTGGGCGGGCGTCGGCTTCGCCTCGCTCGAGGATTATCTGGTGCGCGCCTGGGAGGGCAACTTCCTGCGCCGCGACGCCAATGACCTGCTCTCGATGATCGAAACCTGGTATCAATCCGACATCTCCGACAACCCGATCTACCAGGGTGATTTGGCCAAGGCGCTCGGCAGCATCACCGCGCGGGCAATCATCATGCCGTCAACCACGGATCTGTATTTCACCGCCACCGACAGCGAAATCGAGACCCGCCAGATGCCGAACGCCGAATTCCGGCCGATCAGCTCGATCTGGGGCCATCGCGCCGGTAATCCGGTGCAATGTCCGGAGGACGAGGCGATGCTGCGGCAGGCGGTTGCGGACCTGTTGGCTTAAACAACCTGCGCCATCTAGCCATTTGCCGACTCTGGGCGGCTCGCGTAAGGCGTCGCCCATGGACATCATCGCATCGACACTGGCCAAACTGGGCCTCTGGTATCAGGCGCAAACGCGGGCGGATCTGTGGTGGCTGGCGCTCGGCCTCGGCGGGCAGCTGATGTTCACCGGTCGCTGGTTCATCCAGTGGATTGCCAGCGAGAAGGCCAAGCGCTCCATCGTACCGGAGACGTTTTGGTACTTCTCGTTCATTGGCGGGCTGCTGGTGCTCGCATACGGGGTCCGCAAAGGTGATCCGGTCATCATTCTCGGCCAGTTCGGTGTGTTCATTTACGGGCGCAACTTGTATTTTCTCTGGAAAAACAAGGCCAAAGCCAAAGACGCTGATGATGGTTCGGCGTAACTGGACAAGCGCCGTTCATTTTTTGCCCATCACCAATTCGCAGAACCGCCAGAATGCGCTAGTGTGCGCTAACTGCACCTTCGTCTACGGAGCATCAGATGGCACTGCCACCGCAAGACACTGCTGAACTTAAGCGCAGCTTGAGCGCCATTTCAGTATCACTGGCCACGCTCAAGTTGCAGATGCGCCTAAAACCAAACGATGATCAGCTGAAGAAATCGCTGAAAGAGCTGGAAGACGCCGAAGCCCTGGTGCGCAAGACGCTGCGCGGGCTGGCGTAATACGTCGGCCCGTTGTCAGCCAAACAGATCGGCAACGGCAATCGAAATGCCCGGCGGGTCGAGTTTGATCTGGCCGTCTTTGATCACCCGCACCAGCGCGCCGCCAGCGGCCTGGCGCTGATAGTGCAAGACGTGGCGCTTGTTCAGGTCGACGATCAAATAGTGGTGCAGGCTCGGAACCGTGAAATAGTCGGCCAGCTTGGACGATTTATCGATATGGCGCGTGGACGGCGACAGCACCTCCACGACAATCACCGGATTGGCCGCCAGCATGGCATCAGCCGGTAAAGGTGGACCGCAATTCACGAGCGCATCCGGCACATAGGTCGTATCGTCACTGATCTTGACGCCAAGACCATCGACAAAGGCTTGGCATGGCAGCCCCGCCGCTTTGATGGCAGCTGCAAGCGCGTTGACAGCACCTAGCTTCGCTTGCGCATGCCCGACGCGTTCCGGCGCCATGGCGATGATCTCGCCCTCGAACAGCTCGAATTTGCCTTGGTCCTGGGTATCGGCCCAGGCCAGGAACTCGGTTGTTGTCATCCGTTTGGCAGCAGGGGCAAGGGCGTTCATCTAAACCTCAAGGCGTCCAGGGCACATCGTCGGCGGGGTCGTGTTCGCGGTTGTTGGCGGCGGTGATCTCTTTGGTGATGGCGAACAGCGTCTCCTTGACGCCGATGCCCGCCACTGCTGACAGCACCAACGGCTTCTTTCGGGCGGCCTTCCGCAGCGCCTCGGACTTCAGCTCGATGGCCTCGGCATCGAGCGAATCGCACTTCGACAGGGCCACGATCTCTTTACGCCCGGCCAGTTCGGCACTGTAGGCCTTCAGCTCGCGCCGCACGACTTTGTAGGCCTCTGCCACATCCTCCTCAGTGCCATCGACGAGATGTAGCAGTACCCGGCAACGCTCCACGTGGCCGAGGAAGCGGACGCCAAGGCCCGCACCTTCCGAAGCCCCCTCGATCAGGCCTGGAATATCGGCGAGCACGAAGTCCACCGAACCCGCCCGCACCACACCCAAGTTCGGATGCAGCGTGGTAAACGGATAATCGGCGATCTTTGGCTTGGCGGCGGACACGGTGGCCAAAAACGTCGATTTACCGGCATTTGGCAGGCCGATGATGCCAGCGTCAGCGATCAGCTTCAGATGCAGCCAGATCGTCATTTCCTGGCCTTCCTGGCCGGGGTTGGCGTGGCGTGGCGACTGATTGATCGAGCTCTTGAAGTAGGCGTTGCCGAAGCCGCCGTTACCACCACGGGCAAGACGCACGCGCTGGCCCGGCTCTGTCAGGTCGGCGAGCAGCGCTTCCTGGGTTTCGTCATACACCTGCGTGCCCGGCGGCACTTTGATGGTACAGTCGTCACCATTGGCGCCAGCCTTCAAGCGACCGGCACCGCCACCGCCAGTTTTGGCCTTGAAATGCTGCTGATAGCGGTAATCGATGAGCGTATTCAGGTTGGCGACGCACTCCACCCAGACGTCGCCGCCTTTGCCGCCGTCACCGCCATCGGGGCCGCCGAATTCGATGTACTTCTCGCGCCGGAACGAGATGGAGCCGTTACCGCCGTCGCCGGAGCGGATGTAAACTTTAGCCTGGTCAAGAAATCGCATTTGGGTGTCGTTTCAACGTTTTGAAGGTCGTGCGCATTAGCACGGTAGTCGTGTGAGGCAGGTCGAGCTGTCGAGGGTTGCTGCGCCGCGTTGTTATGCCGTCGCGCGCAAACCCGAGCTTCTCCTGCACGTGCAGTGAGGGCGTATTACCCTCGAATGCGCCGGAGTATACCGCATTTGCTTGGGTTGTGGTGAAGAGAAGTTGGACCACGGCCCGCTTGATGGGAACTACCGTACTTCCGGCCATCACGTAACCATATGGATATCCTTCACAAACGTTCTTTCGTCGTACATCGGCACATGCCTTTAAATTTCCTTGGGTCCGCCTTCGGATCGTCGCTTTAACAACGATACACTCTGGCGCGGGGGGCAGTTACTTGTGAACTCAAGGGCGTAGCTGATGTCCATGTCGCAACGCGCATTGCTGTGGCGCTGGCAGTCTTCCGTAAGTGCGATGGCCTGCGCGGCCGCGCTGACCTTGTCTGGCGGGGCGCACGCATCGCCACCGGTTGAGCCAGAGATCCTGCGCGACAAGCGCTGGCTGCTAGTGCTGGCCCATCTCGACGACAAAATTGGCCCCTCGGACGATGCCACTTACCGCGAGGCAGTGCGGGCTTTCCAGGCGAGCCAGGGGTTGCCAAAAACCGGCAAGCTGACCAGCGCCCACCGGCAATTGCTCGCCGAACGCGCAAAGCTGGCGGAAGAGCGGGCAGGATACAAGTGGCTGATCTGCGACCGCACGGGCATTCAACTGCGGGTGCCGGTGAAGCTGGCACCGCAATCCCAGTCTGGCCCGCAAGGGCGGCAATGGAACGCCCCGGATGGCCAATTCCGCATCGAGACCTTCAAGTTTCCGGCCCATGAACGGGTGGCCTCGCTACTCCAGCGTTTCGCCCCCGGCCGCAGCTTGTGGCAAGACTCGGATGGCAGCGCCGAAGTTTCAATCGAGACGCTGAATGGGCCGAACTATACGCTGTTCAAAGCCTACAAAGGATTGCGTGAGATCCGGGCGGTGCGCGTCACCTTCGATGTCGCTCAGAAGGACCGCTTCAACGCCGTGATGAACGTCATCGGCGATAGCATTACTCCGTTTCCGGCACCGGCTCCAACGCCACCAATCGCAAAGGCACCAGCCTCCAAGCAGACGGTCGCGGACCCGCCCAAAATGGCGTCGGTTGCACCGACCAAGGCACATCCACCCAAACCTGAGCCTGCCATCGTTCCCGCGCCCAAACCGCCAGCGCCAAAGCCTGAGGTGGCCAAGCCTGCCGTGCCGGAGGCAAAAGTCAGTGCTGTCATCACCCTGAACCCGCCTTTGCCGGAGCCAGCACCGCCACCACCAACCGTGGCGGTTCCGGCTCAGCCAACAGGTCCGCGCATCCGGTTTGGAACAGGCTTCATCATCAACAAGATCGGGCAGGTCGTCACGACAGAGCAGAACGTGCGCGGCTGTCTCATTATCAATGTGCGCTCGGCGGGGGTTAGCGGCCCGGTACGTGTTCGCTTTACCGACCCGGCAAACGATTTGGCCGTTCTGGAGGTTTCCGGCCTGAAGGACCGGATCCCCCTGGCATTGGCACGTGCAGATACCACCCGCGCCGCCGTCGAGCCGGTGGTGATACTTGGCTATGCCCAGCCTGACCCACCCGGCACCAACGGTGGCCTAACAGCGACACGGGGGACCGTCCAAGCCGCCAAGGTCAACGATAGCGCGCCCGACCGTAGTGCTGGGGCCAGCTTGCCGGTGCAGTTCAGCGGGTCGCTCAAAAGCGGGCACTCCGGCGGGCCGGTGCTGGATCAATTCGGCCGCGTCGTCGGCGTCACCACGTCGGACAGCGGGCGATCAAAGCTGCCGGTGACGGTCGTCAGCTTGGAAACGCTCGTCGGGTTCCTGAAAACCGCCAACATCCCATTCACGGCAGCCGCCGCCAGCTGGGTGGTACGCGGCGACGTTGTCGTCGAAGAAGCCAAGGCAGGCGTGGTACAGATCAGCTGCGAACTGCCAGCACCGGCGGGTGGTAGGTAGCTCCGCTTGCCAACTTCTGCGGCGCATGACACGTCAGCCCGCATGACGATTGAGACAAAACTCCCCGTTGACGAGGTGCTGGACGACGTGGCGCGGGCGCTGGCTAACGTTGGCGTCGCGGTCCTGGTGGCACCGCCCGGCGCGGGCAAAACCACGCGGGTTCCGCTTGCGCTGCTGGCGGCACCGTGGCTCAACGGCCAGAAAATCCTGGTGTTGGAGCCACGCCGTCTCGCGGCCCGTGGAGCGGCTGAGCGCATGGCGCTGACGCTGGGTGAGCGCGTCGGCGAGACCATTGGCCTGCGCGCCCGCATGGTATCGAAATCCGGCCCGAAAACCCGCATTGAGGTGATCACTGAGGGCGTGTTCACCCGCATGATCCTCGACGATCCCGGGCTGGATGGCATCGGCGCGGTGCTGTTCGACGAATATCACGAGCGGTCGCTCGATGCCGATCTGGGTCTGGCGCTGGCCCTCGATGCCCGGGCCGGTCTGCGCGATGATCTGCGGCTGCTGGTGATGTCCGCCACGCTTGATGGTGCACGGGTGGCGGGACTGTTAGGTGGCGCTCCCGTGATCGAATCGCAGGGCCGGGCGTTTCCAATCGTGACGCACTATCTCGGCCGGGACCCACGCGGCTATCTCGACACCCAGATGACCGATGCCATCCTGAAGGCGCTAGCCAGCGAAACCGGCTCCATTCTGGCGTTTTTGCCCGGCCAAGGTGAAATCCGCCGTGTCGAGCAGAAACTGGCCGACCGGATCACCGATAAATCCATCGAGATCGCTAGCCTGTACGGCGGATTGGCGTTCTCCGCCCAGGACCGGGCGGTGCAGCCGGTGCCAGCCGGGCGGCGTAAAGTTGTATTGGCGACCGCCATCGCCGAGACCTCACTGACCATCCAGGGTGTGCGCGTTGTTATCGACTGCGGCATGGCCCGTGTGCCCCGCTACGAGCCCGACGTTGGCGTCACCCGGCTCGAAACCGTCCGCGTCTCCCGCGCCAGCGCCGATCAGCGCCGGGGCCGCGCCGGACGCACCGAACCAGGCGTCTGCTACCGGCTTTGGGACGAGCCACAAACCCAGGCTCTGGCCGCCTTTGCCGAGCCGGAAATCCGCGCCGCTGACCTGGCCGGGCTGCTGCTGGATTGCGCTGCCTGGGGCGTGACCGACCCGACGACACTCAGCTGGCTGGATGCCCCGCCGGCGGCCTCCCTAGCCAGCGCCAAGGCCGAATTGGCTTCGCTTGGCTGCTTGGATGCGAACGGCCAAATCACCCCCCTGGGACGCCGTCTGCGGGCCCTGCCGCTGCCGCCACGATTGGCGTCCATGGTGCTGCGCGCCGCTGATCTGGGAGTCGCCGATCAAGCCGCAGATATCGCCGCGCTGCTGGTCGAACGGGGCCTGGGCGGTGCCGATATCGACGTCGGCACCCGCCTCACCCAGTTCCGCCGCGACCGGGGCGAGCGCGCCGACAGCATGCGCAAACTCGCCCGTGGTTGGGCTGATTCGACCCGCCAAGGTGGGCCCAAGGTGCCGCGCGACGACAGTCTCGACCCGGCTGAGCTGCTGGCACTGGCCTTCCCAGACAGAATCGCCAAGGCGCGCGGTGCTCCCGGGCACTTCCTGCTCGCCAATGGCCGGGCCGCCAAGCTCGAGCCGACCGAGGCCCTCGCCCGCCAGCCGTTCCTGGTGATCGCCGAACTGACCGGCACCGCCGCCGCCACCCGCATTATGCTGGCCGCCGCCCTCGATGAAGCGTCCCTCGCAGCCATTGCCGGTCACCGCATCACCGAGGCCGATGAGGTCAGTTTTGACACCGCAGCGGGCGCGTTGCGGGCCCGCCGGGTGCGGCGACTGGATGCCATCGTGCTGGCCAGCGATCCCCGCGCCGTCACGGCCTCAGACGATGCCGCCAGAGCGCTCGCTGTAGGCCTCGCAGGGCTCGGTATCAGCCGCCTCCCCTGGACCAAGGCGCAGCAGCAGTTACGCGACAGAGTGGCCTTCCTGCGGGCTGGCGACCCCACTTGGCCGGACCTGACCGACCTTACGCTTGCGGCAACAGCAGAAGACTGGCTCGCGCCCTATCTGACGGGCAAAACCCGGCTGGGAGACCTCGGCGCTGATGATCTCGGCCAAGCCCTTGAGGCGCTGGTTCCGTGGACGCTGAAACAGCGGCTCGAAGCCGAGGCACCCACGCATTTCCATGCCCCGACCGGCAACAATCACGCCATCGACTATGAGGGCGCGGGCGCTCCGGCCCTGCATATCCGCGTGCAGGAACTGTTCGGCCTGACCACCCATCCCGCCATTGCCAATGGCCGCCTGCCGCTGACGCTCAATCTGCTGTCACCGGCGCATCGGCCGATCCAGATCACACGGGATCTGCCGGGCTTCTGGAAGGGCTCCTGGGCGGCGGTCAAATCCGACATGAAGGGCCGCTATCCCCGCCACCCCTGGCCGGATGATCCGGCCGCTGCCGCCCCCACAGCGCGCGCTAAACCGCGCGGTACCTGACGATCGCAGTTGTGGCCGCTATCGGATATTCAGATGAACGCAAAGTAAACTCAGCGTTCAGATTGGGTTCAACGCGGGTGCGCAATATTCAGGTCATCAACAACGCGACGGGGCGGATAACGAAGCCCCCACCAAACGGAGTTAAGACCATGGCCGACAAACTCTTTAATGCCACCGCAATTGCCGCCGCCGCCCTCGTCACCGTCGCCGCCTTTGCTGTCGTCACGATGCCAGCCCATGCCCACAATGCGCAGGAGGTCATCGACGCCCACAAGGCCACCGAACGCCAGAACATCGAAGAAGCCCGCGTGAAGGGTGAGCTCAACCGCCGCGAGTACCGCGCCCTGAACGCTGAACAGGCCCGCATTGAAGAGATGGAACGCCAGGCCAAGGCTGACGGACACATCTCAAAAGCCGAGTTCAAGAAAATCCACGACGCCCAGAACGAATCTGCCCGCAACATCAAAACCGAATCGACCGACAGGCAAGGTTCGCTGATCCGCCGCTGGCTCTACAAGCATCCCGGCAACTAAGTGATTGAGCCGCACATTCGCCCCGGAACGCGAGTTCCGGGGCTTTTTGCTGCCAAGGCGTTGCAATGGCCGTCGAATTGCACCCAGTTGCGGCTCAATGTTATCCGTGCCATCACCAAAGCATGCCGCCTTATGCCCCGCCTGCTGATCCATCGATCCTGCGCCACGAGTTGACCGGCCCCTTTGACATCATCGGGGACGTGCATGGCTGCGCCGATGAGCTGGAGGAGCTGCTCGAAAACCTTGGGTATGCGGTCGAGTGGGATGACACAGCCGAAGAGCGCCAAGTTCAGGTCATCCCGCCTGCTGGCCGCCAAGCCGTGTTCGTCGGCGATCTCGTGGATCGCGGCCCGCGTACGCCGGATGTCCTGCGGCTGGTGATGGCGATGGTCGATACTGGGACTGCGCATTGCGTGATGGGCAACCACGACCTCAAGTTCAGGCGCTGGCTCGCTGGCCGCAGCGTTGCGATGGGCCACGGCCTCGCCGAATCAGTACGGCAGATGGAAACTGAACCCGCTGAATTCCGCAAAGAAGTCTACGACTTCCTCGGCAAATTACCGGATTACCTGTGCCTCGACGGTGGCCGCCTGACCATCACCCACGCTGGCATCGAAGCCTGGATGATCGGTAACATCTCCGATAAAATCCGCTCATTCTGTCTCTACGGTGACCGCACCAACGGCGAACGCGACGCCTTCGGCCTGTCCGTCCGCTACAATTGGGCCGCCGCCTATGATGGCAAGTCGATGGTTGTTTATGGCCACACGCCCGTGACCGAGGCCGCCCGGGTCAACAACACTATCTGCCTGGACACCGGCTGCTGTTTCGGCGGCAAGCTCACCGCCATGCGCTGGCCCGAGCAGACCCTCGTCTCCGTCCCCGCCCGCCGCACCTACGTCACCTCACTCCGTCCGTTTGGGTTGCCACCGGCTAGACCGGGTGTTGGGGCGAGGGGTGTGTTGGCGAAGCGGAGTTGATTAGGCAGGCTGGCGCCGTCCAAAACCAACTCAATATCTCCAGTCGGAAGCGATGCAACCAACGCCTCGATGCCCGAGTTCGTGACCTTAAACCAGCGCTCCATCAGCGCCCGCACCAACAGCCCGACGCTGTCGGCCTGGCCCGTTCAGGTGCTGCCGGAAACACCTGCACGACGCGCCCATCCTTCCAGACCGGCAGCAGTTCACCGCGCTCGATGGCTTCCTGGCGGACCGCGTCGTTGGTCGCTTGGGCCATGGCGTTGAGTTCGTCGATCGTGGGCGGCTTGTGGGTCATGCTCCGTCACCTGCGCTGTGAATTCGCAGAGTAGCAGCTAAGCTACTCTGCGAACGGGTCAAAGCAGCGACCGTGCTTAACTAACTTGACCACCTACTCCGCCGCTTGCGCCAACTCGGCGACCTTTTCCACGCGGGCGGCGCAGAACTTGAATTCGGGGATTTTGCCCATCGGGTCGAGCTGCGGATTGGTGAGGAAGTTGGCGGGGGCTTCGGCGAAGCAGAACGGGATGAACACCATGCCCTCAGCCACATCGCGGTCGGCGCGGGCCCTGAGCGTGATGTCACCACGGCGGGTGGCGACCTTGATCGTATCGCCCGGTACCAGCCCCATCCGCTCCATCTCGCGCGGATGCAGACCGGCGATGGCTTCCGGCTCCAGCGCGTCGAGGCTGGTCGAACGGCGGGTCATCGAACCGGTATGCCAATGTTCCAGCAGGCGGCCGGTGGTCAGCACCAGCGGGAACTCCGGCGTCGGCAGTTCGTCAGGCGGGATCAGATCGGCTGGCACGATTCTGGCGCGGCCCGAAGCGGTCGGGAAGCCAGTGGCGAACAGGATCTCAGCGCCCGGCTGATCCGGTGCTTCGCTCGGATAGGTGACGCAGTCTTCGCGCTCGACGCGTTCCCAGCTGATGTTGGCGAGCGACGGCATGACTTTGCCCATCTCGGTGAACACTTCCGAGACGTGCTTGTAGTTCCACGACAGACCGACACCCTGTGCGAGCGCCTGGATCAGCTCCCAATCCTGGCGGGCTTCCCCCGGCGGCGACACCACCGGACGGCCAATCTGGACCTGGCGGTTGGTGTTGGTGAACGTGCCCCACTTCTCCGCATGCGCCGTTGCAGGCAACACGACGTCGGCATGCCACGCCGTTTCGGTCAGGAAGATATCCTGCACGACCAGCGTTTCCAGCATCGATAGTGCTTTGCGGGCGTGGTTCTGGTCGGGGTCGGACATGGCGGGGTTTTCACCCATCACGTACATGCCCTTGATCTCACCCGCTTCGATGGCGTGCATGATTTCGACGACGGTGAGGCCGCGCTTGGAGTCCAGCTTGGTGCCCCAGAACGCCTCATATTCGGCATGGATCGCGGGGTTTTCAACCGAACGATAATCCGGGAACACCATTGGGATCATGCCCGCGTCGGATGCCCCTTGCACGTTGTTCTGGCCACGCAACGGATGCAGACCAGTGCCCGGACGGCCGATCTGGCCGGTGGTGAGTGCCAGCGCGATCAGGCAACGGGCGTTGTCAGTGCCGTGGGTGTGCTGCGAAATGCCCATGCCCCAGAAAATCAGCGATGCCTGGCTGCGGGCATACAGGCGGGCGACTTCGCGAACCGTCGCCGCCGGGATGCCGCAATGCGCCTCCATGGCTTCCGGCGAATAGCCTTTCAGCTTCTCCTTCAGCGCCTCGTAGCCCTCGGTGTGCGCCTGGATGTACTGCACATCGACGAGGCCTTCCTCGACGATGGTGTGCAGCATGCCGTTCAGCAGTGCCACGTCCGTACCCGGCTTGAATTGCAGCACGTGGCTGGCGACCTTCGACAGGCCGGAATTCTGCCCGCGTGGGTCCATGATGATCAGCTTCGCGCCACGGCGTGCCGCGTTCTTCAGGTAGGTTGCCGCGACCGGGTGGTTCTCAGACGGACGCGCACCAATCACGATGATGACTTCGGCATCCTTGGCGGCGGTGAATGGCGCGGTCACGGCGCCAGAGTTCAAGCCTTCCATCAGCGCGGCCACCGACGAGGCGTGGCACAACCGCGTGCAGTGGTCGACGTTGTTGGTGCCAAAACCCTGGCGGATCAGCTTCTGGAACAGATAGGCTTCTTCGTTCGAGCCCTTGGCCGAGCCGAAGCCCGCCAGTGCCTTGCCACCATCGCGCGTGTGGATGGTCTTCAGGCCGCCGGATGCGCGGGCCAGCGCTTCTTCCCAGGTAGCTTCGCGGAAGTACTTGCCGACATCCTCGCGGGCGATCTGCACCTTCGGATCCTTGGCGACCCCATCGCGGCGGATCAAAGGCTTGGTCAGACGATCAGCGTGGTGGATATAGTCAAAGCCGAACCGGCCCTTGACGCACAAGCGGTTATTGTTAGCGGGGCCATCGCGGCCATCAACGGCCACGATCTTATCGTCCTTGACGTGCACCGTGGTCTGGCAGCCGACGCCGCAATACGGGCAGATGCTATCAACGCTGCGGTCGGGTGTGATCGCCAATTTCTGGGTCTTCTGATCGACGAGACGGGCTTCCATCAGCGCGCCAGTCGGGCAGACCTGCACGCACTCGCCGCACGCGACGCAGGTGCTGTCGCCCATGCCCTTGTCGAAGTCGAACACGACTTTGGAGCCTGCGCCACGATACGCCATGCCGATGACATCGTTGGCCTGAACTTCACGGCAGGCCCGAACGCAAAGCCCGCAATTGATGCAGGCGTCGAGGTTGACGGCAATGGAGCCGTGGGTCTGATCGGACGCAGGTTGCGCATCAGCGCGCGGCAGGCGGCTGGTGGTCGACACGCCCATGTCGTGGACCCAGTTCCAGAACTTTGACTTGTCGTCGTGGGCATCGGCCAGTGTCGGCTGATCGGCGATCAGCAGCTCAAACACCATCTCGCGGCCTTTTCGGGCGCGCTCGGACTCGGTCTTCACTTTCATGCCCGGCGTCGGCTTGCGCACGCACGAGGCGGCCAGCACCCGTTCGCCCTCAACTTCGACCACGCAGGCCCGGCAGTTGCCGTCTGAACGATAGCCGGGGGCGTCGTGGTGGCACAGATGCGGCAAAGTCGTGCCACAGCGCTTGGCCACGGTCCAGATGCTTTCGTCAGGACCCGCCTCAACCGAGCGGCCATCGAGTTCGAAGGTAATTTTATCTGTCATTGCACGAAGCTTTCGGACTTGAACGGGAGCGGCGATAGGGGCTGACTCAAACTAACCAGTCGGCAGGCACGTTGAGTTGCGTTGCGATAGTCGTCAGCACGTCAGGCGTACCAATGACCAGGCGTTGTTCGATCTCGCTGAGAGTGAGGAGCGGCACTCCCGTTTTAAATGATAGTTCGGCTTGGCTGATGCCGCGCCAGTTTCGCAAAGCGCGTAGCATGCTATCTCCACGCAAAATCGCTGCAGATACTGATTCCGGTAATGGTTGTTGGCCCCGTGCTTCGGCGGCGATCAATAGCGTCATACGGTCTTCGGCGTCTTCATCACCGGCGCGAGCCAGCAAAGCGTCGTAATCGCGTCGGCTCAGCACGACGAGATTCTCACCCCTTTCGGTCTCGATGGTCTGAACTTTCATTACTGCCTCCATTACCGATAGACATCACGCCGGTGGCCCAAGGCCAGAACCACAATTGTTGATGCAGTCTCGTCAAAGATCACGCGATAGTCCCCTACCCGAAGCCTAACCGTTGGAGTCCCACTCATTGCTTTGGTGTCACCCGTCCCGAGGATGGCATAGGTGTCAAGCGCTTCTGTAATCCGGCTTCGGATGTCGGGCGGCAACCCGTCCAAAACCTTCGCTGCCGATGAGTTGAGGATGATCGTTTTCATGCACCCGTGCGGATCTCCTTAACATTGCCGTCTCCACCCAGTGTTTAGTGCGAACCAGAGCCCGATCCCGCCCCGGAGCCTTTTTTGTTTGATTTTGCTTTGCCATCTGCCGCTGCGCCCGTGTAACCGCGCAACTCAGCATAGCGCTGGCGCTGAGCGGCACTGAGCAGTGGCGAAATCTCAAGATGCGCGTCGAGATGCGCCAGCCGTGTTTCAGTGCGTGCCTGCTCAGCCTCGGCGAGCTTGGACTTAACCGCCGCGCTGTCGGTTTTGCCAGACCGGAACGCATCATCAAGCGCCCGCTCGGCGTCGATGTACCGGGCACCGGCTTGTTTCGCCCGTGCCGCCATCTTGTCGAACGACGCCTGCGCTGCCGCTTTCTGCTCAGCCGTCAGCTTCAGCTTGTCCGCCAGTTCCAGCACGTGGGCCGGACCAGGATAGCCGTTGAGCTCTGCGGGCTTGGCCAACCCCATGCCCTGACCAGCGAGATACCCCTTAACCTCATCTTCGCTGAAACTTGTGATGGGGCGAGACTGCTGACCCGCATAGGGCGCTTGCGCAGCCGCTATTCCGCTTAAGCCGCTCATCGCCAAGCAGGTCAGTCCAATCGCCATGGGGCTAAAAGTCATCTGCATCTCCTATCGGATTTACTGGGCCGCCAACGTTTCAGCAGCAAGCTTAGCCAGCTCCGGTTCCCGCTCAATCAGCCGCAGATAGGCCAATTCAGTCGGCGTCGGTTCCGCCGTGTGGCGTTCCCAGGTGATCAGGGTATCCAGGGGAATGCCATAAGCTGTGGCAAAGGTTTCCCGCCCCATATGCAGCTTATGGCGGATGCGCTTCGCCAACGCAGGTCGACGTGCGGTTGCC
>JAYSVA010000379.1:0-17166 GCA_043718785.1 Hyphomicrobiaceae bacterium | reverse complement strand
GCTGAAGGCGGGCGTCATTCCGGGGTAGGCTTGTCAGCCTCCTACTTACTATGCTATCAATGATAGCAATCGTTGGAGGTGCCGCATGCCTGATCTCGTAGTGCGAAAGCTGGAGCCGGAAATTGTCGAGGCTCTAAAGCGGCGCGCCAGCAAAAATGGCCGGAGCGCCGAAGCGGAACATCGCGCAATCTTGCACGATGCGCTTCTTCGGCCGCGACGCCGCAACTTTGCCGATGTCCTCGCAAGTATGCCCAACGTTGGAGAGGATGCGGACTTCGAGCGCATTCAAAGTACCCGTAAGGCTCCGGATGTATTTGATTGACACCAATGTCGTCAGCGAGCGACGCCGGGGCCCCCATGCCAATATCGGGGTTGTCGATTTCTTCAATCGCGTTTCGGCCGATGACCGCTTTTTGTCTGTCATAACGTTGGGGGAGATCCGGCGCGGGGTGCAAAAAATCCGCCATCGCCGGGATCACCAACAAGCGGACAGTCTGGAACGCTGGCTCGATGACGTTGCGATTGAATATGCAGACCGGACGCTAGCAATTGATCGCGAGATCGCCGATTTATGGGGACGGCTCCGAGTGCCCGACCCGGACCACGAGTTAGATAAACTCATAGCAGCAACTGCAATAGTTTACGGACTGACTGTTGTAACGCGCAACCTTGCGGATTTCACTAAAACCGGAGTTCACTGCAAGAACCCGTTCACATGAACCGCCGGTGTCGTGCCCCCCGATCACCCACAGGAGCCCCGCCATGTCCGACAAAATCACCAAGACTGATGCCGAGTGGCGCGAGATACTGTCGCCGGAGGCGTTCAAGGTCGCGCGCAAGCACGGCACCGAGCGGGCGGGCACGAGCCCGCTGAACGACGAGAAACGCGCGGGCACGTTTACCTGCGTCTGCTGCGGCGAGCCGCTATTCACATCCGCCGATAAGTTCGACAGTGGCACCGGCTGGCCGAGTTATACCCGGCCGATCAAGGCCGAAGCCATCGGCGAGCAGGTCGATGGCGCGTTCTTCATGCGCCGCACCGAGGTGCATTGTGCCCGCTGTGACGGCCACCTCGGCCACGTGTTCCCGGACGGCCCCGCCCCCACCGGCCTGCGCTACTGCATCAACGGCGTATCGCTGAAGTTCGAGCCGAAGTAAGTGGTTCAGGCTTAGGCTTACTGACGACAGGAACGATCATGTCGACTACGGCGCACAAAAAACCGGGAACGATCATCGTCAATGCCGTTTGGGATGACGAAGCAGACGTGTGGGTTGCGACCACCGAGGATCTAACGGGCCTTACGACCGAGGCTGCGAGCCTGGAAGCTTTGCGGGAAAAGCTGGTCGTGATGATTCCAGAGCTACTCGAAGCCAATGGCATTGTGATGAACAGTCCTGAGCTCACAATCCAGATTATTGCTGAACAGACGACACACATACCAAATCCGCTGGCCGCGTGATGGCCGACTTCGAAGTTGAAGTGTGCCGGATACTGTTGGAGCACGGTTGCTTTATTGTGCGGCGCGGTAAAGGTGATCACAGTATCTGGGAAAGTCCGATCAATGGACATCGGTTCGTCGTTGATGGAAAAATCAAATCGCGGCACAGCGCCAATGCCATCATGAAACAAGCGGGTGTCGACTATCGTTTTCGCTAAAGCTGCCTCAAGGAGCATCCCATGCGCGCGCGTGTTACGACTGCGGCGACCTTACCAGCCGACGGCACAACGGGGGCCCTGGCCGGACGGGTCTGGCGGCCAATATCAGGCACCCACGATGTTGCCGGGCCATCGGTCGTTGCGATCCGCGCCGACGGGGTGTTCGACATCAGCCGCCACGCAGCAACCATGCGCGACCTTTGTGAAATGGCCGATGCTGTCGCCGTCGTGCGGTCGGGCGAGGGCGAGCGGATCGGCAGCCTTGAGGAAATCCTCGCCAATACTCCGGAAGCGCATCGCGACGCCGACAAACCGTGGCTGCTGGCACCCAACGATCTGCAGGCGATCAAGGCGGCGGGCGTCACGTTCGCCCGGTCGATGCTGGAGCGCGTGATCGAGGAGCAGGCTCGTGGTGCGCCGGAGAAGGCAGCGGCAATCCGCGTCACCATCGAAAAGCAACTCGGCGGCGATCTGCGCAATCTCAAGCCTGGATCAAAACAGGCGCTGGCGCTCAAGCAAACGCTGATCGAGCAAGGCGCGTGGTCGCAGTATCTTGAGGTTGGCATCGGCGAGGACGCCGAGATCTTCACCAAGGCGCAGCCGATGTCCGCCGTCGGCCACGGCATGGAGGCTGGCCTGCATCCGCGCTCGACCTGGAACAACCCGGAGCCGGAGGTGGTGCTGGTCGTCTCATCTGCGGGCAAAATTGTCGGCGCGACGCTGGGGAATGATGTCAACCTGCGCGATTTCGAGGGCCGCTCGGCGCTGTTGCTGTCGAAGGCGAAGGACAACAATGCGTCCGCCGCGATTGGTCCGTTCATCCGGTTGTTTGACAAGACGTTCAACCTCGATCACGTGCGAAAAACTGAGGTGCGGCTGACCGTCGATGGCGTCGATGGTTTCCATCTCGGTGGCAAGTCCTCGATGTCCGAAATCGCCCGTGATCCAGCCGACCTAGTCGCCGAGATGATTGGCCCGACACACCGCTATCCCGATGGTGCGGTGCTGTACCTCGGCACCATGTTCGCGCCGACGAAGGACCGTGACGCCCCCGGCCAGGGTTTCACCCACAAGGTCGGCGACATCGTCACCGTCTCCTCGCTCGAACTCGGCAGCCTGACCAACCGCATGGTGATGGCCGACCAAGCCCCCGCCTGGACCTTCGGCGCGGGCGAGCTGATGCGGAACTTGGCAAAGCGTGGATTGTTGTAGGTGGTGGCAGCCGCGATGAACGGCAGCCAACGCGCCATTCTGGCGAACTCGTGTTTGATCATGCAACGTCGTGGCAGGGCCGAGCAGAACCGCATCGCTGAGCTGGAGGCCGCATCAAAGCTGCTGGCAACGTGACCCGCGAAAAGCGGTTCCATATCCGCAACGCCAAGGAAACGCATGATCGTGGGCGTAAGGGCGGCGGACATCGCCGGAACCGCGGGTGGTGGTAACGGCTTCCGACTGATACCGTGGCGGCGGTCCAATGGGCCGGCCCTTTTCATGATCTCGGCTGTTTCGAGATCATGACGGTGGGTTGGACTACACACCCGGAGCCCACGCAATGTTTCTCGGCCTCCTCAGCTTTCTCACCCGCCTGAGCATCACGGCGTTGGTGGTGTATCTCTGCATCGTTGGCGCGGCGTGGGCGCTTCAACGGAAACTGCTGTATTTCCCGAGCCCGCAGCGGGTGCAACCGGCGGACGCTGGACTGCCGGGCGTCACCGAGCGGGTGTTGCAAACGAACGATGGCCAGCAGATCATCACCTGGGTGGGCCAGCCGCGAATGGGCTTCCCGACGATCCTGTATTTCCATGGCAACGGCGGAGACCTGTCCGGTCGGGCGTCCCGCATCGCCACCTACCTCCAGCAGGGCTATGGCATGACGATGATGTCGTACCGGGGTTTCAGTGGCTCTACCGGCAACCCGTCCGAAAAAGCCAATATCGCCGATGCGCTGCTAGCGTTTGACACTTTGGTGGCGGGCGGAACGAAGCCCAGTAACATCATCGTTTACGGGGAATCACTCGGGTCCGGGGTCGCCACTCAAGTTGCAGCAGCACGGCCTGTTGGTGGCATCATCCTGGACGCGCCCTATACCTCCACCGTTGATGTCGGCGCCCAGGCCTACTGGTTCCTGCCCGTGCGGCTGCTGATGGCCGACCGCTACGAAACCATCCGCCATATCAAGAATGTGACGGCACCGCTGCTGATCGTGCACGGCGATCGCGACGCCGTCATTCCCGTCGCCATGGGGCACGCGGTTCATGCGGCGGCAGTGTCGCCCAAGGAAATTGCGACGTTTCCCAAGGCTGGCCACGACAACCACTCAGAGCATGGCTCCTACGACGTGATCTTCCGCTGGCTGGCGGCGTGGCGCGCGGCCCGTTAAACCCAGCGCCCGCTAAGCCAGAGCGCCAACGCCAAGAACAATACCAGCGCCAAGCCGCGCCGGTAGCGGCGGCAGGTCTCACACATCAGACCATCCGCGATTCGGCCCCAAACCGTGGTCGAAGGTGTCTGCTTTGGCTTGCCCGATTCCATCAAATCTACCCATCAGAGAACGGTCCGAGCCCATAGAATGCGCATAGATCAAGCTTTTCACGCATCCGTTACATGCAGCTTAGGTTCATTTGATTGACTTTAAACTGGCACGTTGGCATCGTTTAACACGCCGAGGCCCAATTTTTCCAGGGCGAGGCCTGCATCCAGGGGAGTTCCATATGCTTCGTATCGTTTCGGTTGCCGCCATCCTTGCTGTCGGCGCGACAGCAGCCTTTGCGCAAAGCGCTGCCATCAAAGACCGCAAAGAATTAATGAAGCAGCTCGGCGGCGCTGCCAAAGTCGGCGGCCCAATGATTAAGGGCGAAGTGCCGTTTGATCTCGCCAAGGTCCAGGCCTCGTTGAAGGTCTATTCGGACAACGCCAAGAAGCTGAAAGACCTGTTCCCAGACGACAGCAAGACCGGTGGTGACACCGAAGCGCTGCCAGCCATCTGGGAAAAGAAGGCCGACTTCATGGGCGGCTTCGACAAGTTCGCTAAAGACGCGACTGATGCGGCCGCCGCGATCAAGGACGAAGCCTCGTTTAAGACCGAATGGCCGAAAGTCATGGCCAACTGTGGCGGCTGCCACAAGGTCTATCGGGTCCCGCCAAAATCTTGATCTTGTTCAGAGATTGGGTAGGCTGCCGCGATAGGACCGTCATAAAAGGACGCCGCCATGCGCGATACGCCGCCCCAATCCGAGCCTGATCGAAAGATCGTGCGCGCGTGGGACCTTCCCACGCGCGTTTTTCATTGGACGCTCGTCTCGCTTTTGATCTCCGCTTATGTGAGCTTTCGCTTCAGCGAAGTGTTCGGCGACAACACGCTGAAATGGCACCGCTACAACGGCTACGCCATTCTTGTTCTGCTGGTCTGGCGGGTACTTTGGGGGTTCGTCGGCTCCTCGACCTCGCGCTGGTCGGCGTTCGTGCGCTGGCCATGGGCAGCGGCGGGCTACGCACTCGACCTGCTGCGCGGACGGGACCGTCATTACCTCGGCCACAACCCGCTCGGCAGCTGGATGATCCTGGCTGTGTTGACCGTGTTGGCAGCACAGGCCGGCATGGGCCTGTTCACAGTAGAGCACAATGATACCACGTGGGGGCCCCTTTATAAGTTGGCTAGCGAGGGGCGGCAAAAGCTTCTTACTGTCTGGCACACGCAGGCATTTTACTACGTGCTGCTGCCGTTGCTGGCGGCGCACATTACCGCCAATGTGTTGTATGGCCTTATCAAAAAAGACCCATTGATCCGCGCGATGGTGACCGGCACGAAGCCTGCGGCCCCCTACGAGGACCAGCACGAAGCAGCCATCGTCGCCCAACCGCTTATGCTGGCATTGGCATGTCTAGCCGCAGCGATTACGGTGGTCTTCGGAACGATAGTTGGATTGGGCGGCAAGTTGTTCTATTAAGGCACCGCATCTGACTTTATTGGGCAACAACTGGAGGCCGACATGCCAATATTAACCCGCAGCATGGCTCTGTTGATCGCGATAGCAATGTTTGGCAGCGGCACGGACGCCATCGCTGGCCCAAAAAAAACGAATAAAGTCCAAAAGTTGCGGGCAAACCAGTCCGGCCAGGAACTCCGCATGATTGAACTGCAGAGCCGCTTAAGTCAGCGACAGACTGCACTGGCGCAAACAACGGCAATGCTGAAAAAAATGAATTCAGGGCATCCCTGTCCGAAGTGCGGACGATAGCAAACGTCTGCGCCCTTCGCCACCACGTACACCTGAGCCCCCATGACCACACGCCGCGCCGCTGATTTGTTGGTTGAATGCCTTGTAGCCCACGGCACCGACCGGGTGTTCTGCGTGCCCGGCGAGAGCTACCTTGCCGTGCTTGACGCGCTCCATGAACGCAACGACATCCAGACTATCGTCTGCCGTCACGAAGGCGGCGCGGGGCTGATGGCCGTCGCCGACGCCAAACTAACCCACGCGCCTGGCATTGCGTTTTGCAGTCGCGGTCCTGGGGCCACGAACGCCTCAATCGCCGTGCACTTGGCCGAACAGGACGCCGTGCCGATGATCCTGTTCATCGGCCAAGTGCCGCGCCATGAGATCGGGCGCGGGGCGTTCCAGGAGGTCGACTACGCCAAAACCTTCGCCGACATGGCCAAAATGGTCGCGACCGTCGAAGACCCCGCCCGCCTGCCGGAGGTGATTGCGCGCGCTTACGCCATTGCCCAGTCGCCAACGCCGGGACCTGTGGTGATTGTCATCCCCGAGGACATGCTAGAGGATATGACCAGCGCCGCCGTCATCCAGCCGAGCCCGCTGCCGCGCGTTGGTGCCGGTGCGGCGTCCGATGTGGAGGCTGTTCGCGGGCTGATCGCCAAGGCTGAACGCCCCTTGTTGGTCGCTGGCGGTGGGTTAGTGCGCCCAGAAGGCCGCAAAGCGCTGCTGGCCGCATCGGAGGCGCTCGGAGTGCCGGTGGCGCTGACTTTCAAGCGGCAAGAGCAGTTCCCCAACGCCCACCCGCACTACGCCGGTCACCTCGGCTTCAAGATCCCGAAGCCGCAGGTGGATTTGTTCGCACAAGCCGATTTGGTGATCGCCGTTGGCACGCGCCTCGGCGAGGTGCCGACCCAGGGCTACACCTTCCCGCAGGCCCCTACACCCACGCAGCCGCTAATCCACATCGTCGATGACGCCCGCCATCTGGGCCGCAATTTCCGCACCGAGCTGCCGATCGTTGCCGATCCCGCAGCGTTTCTGACAGCACTGGCGGCCAAGCCGGTTCCGGCATCAGCAAAACGCGCGGATTGGGCAAAAATGCTGCACCATTTCGTCTCTTCCCGCCGCAAATGGACACCGCCGAAAGATGGCACCCTCGATATGGGCGCGATCATCACGGCGCTGGATGGCAAGGCCGCCGACGACTGCGTGTTCATCACCGATGCCGGCAACTTTTCGGGGTGGCTGCATAAACATTGGGCGTTCAATGGTCGGCAGCTCGCCATCGGCAGCGTTGGTGGTGCCATGGGTCTCGCGATGCCCGCAGCTGTAGCGGCGGGTTTGCGGTTGCCGCAACGCCAGGTCATCACCTTCATCGGTGACGGTGGTGCACTAATGACCGGATCGGAGCTGGCAACGGCCGTGCAATATGGCGTCGGCGTCAAGGTGTTCATCGCCAATAACGGCACCTATGGCACCATCCGCATGCACCAGGAGAAGGCCTACAAGCACCGCGTCAACGGCACCGCCCTGACCAACCCGGATTTCGCCAAGTGGGCTGAGAGTTTCGGGGCCAAGGGACTTACCATCCGAACCTTGGCCGAAGCCCCAAAAATTGTCGCCGAAGCGCTGGCGCACAACGGCCCGGTCGTGGTTGACTGCATCATCCCCGCCGAGCACATCGCGCCCGGAATGACGATTGCGGAACTAACGCGCTAACCCGGACATTAAAATGACCCAGCCGATCACCCTTGTTACCGGAGTTAGTCGGGGTATTGGCGAAGCGGTCGCTGCCGATCTGACCCGGCGCGGTCATCACATTATTGGCCTTGCCAGAACCAAACCTGAGGGGTTCAAAGGTACTTTTATCGCTGTTGATCTCAGCGATGGCGACGCGCTCAAGTCAGCGTTGGCGGATGTCACCAGCCGCCATAACATCCTCTATCTGGTCAATAATGCTGGTGTGGCGCAGGTTGCGCCCTCCGACGAGGCCACATTGGCGCAGTTCGACACCATGATGGCGGTCAATGTGCGCGCCGTGATGCAGACGATGCAGGCCGTCATCCCGGCGATGCGACAGGCGGGTTTCGGGCGTATCGTCAACATCGGCAGCCGCGCCGCCATGGGCAAGGACGGTCGCTTGATCTACGGCGCGTCAAAAGCCGCCGTGCTCAGCATGACCCGCACGTTCGCGCTGGAATACGCAAAGACCGGCATTACCGCCAACTGCATCGCCCCCGGCCCGATTGAAACGGCGATGATCAAGCTCAACTACCCGGAAGGCTCCGCCCCGCGCGCCGCCCTGGTCGGACAGGTGCCGATGCGCCGGATGGGCACGCCTGACGAGATCGCCCACGCCGTTAATTACTTCTTGGACGATGCGGCAGGGTTCACGACGGGGCAAGTGTTGTATGTCTGCGGCGGCCTATCGGTGGGCTCAGTGCCGGTTTAGCCCTAACGGCGTAAACCATTGGCTGTCGTTGAATTGTGCACGCACTGCGCGCACAATTGGGTATGGTCTGTTAACATGGCCCAAAACCACAAGAGAGGCCTGATCACATGGGCAAAACTCCACCACCAGCAGCAGCAGCCGCCAATTGCCCCTACGCCACGATCACCGGCGCGTCGGCGGATCGGCCGTTCGTGGTGGCGCAGCTCGGCCAGTCGCTGGACGGGCGGATCGCGACGCTGACAGGCGAGAGTCGCTGGATCAACCGGCACGCGGCGCTAACCCACGTGCATCAGGTGCGTGCAACTGTTGATGCTGTAATGGTCGGCATTGGCACGGTCGCGGCAGACGATCCGATCCTGAATGTCCGACACGTCACGGGCCGCAACCCCGCCCGTGTTGTCATCGACCCAAGCGGGCGCATGTCAAACAAGGCCCGCTGCCTGTTGGCCGACGACGGCTGCCGACGCATTGTCATCCGTGCCAAAGACGCCAAAGGCGCGGTTAAGCTGCCCGCTGGGGTCGAAGTGATTGAACTGGCGCGTGACGGCACAACACTAAACCCGAAGCACATTATCGCTGCTCTGTTCGAACGCGGGCTGAAAACCACGCTGGTGGAAGGCGGCGCTTGGACCGTCTCATCCTTCATAGATGCGGGCGTAGTTGATCGGCTGCACGTTCTAGTTGCGCCAATGATCCTCGGTTCCGGCAAGACCGGCCTGGCATTGTCGCCGATCCATCGCTTGGCCGAAGCCCGTCGCCCGCTGACCCATGTGCACGTATTGACGGACGGCGATGTCCTATTCGATTGTGACCTCCGGACCTCCCAAGGAGACTGACATGCCCCGCCAAGAACCGCAGATCAGCCCAACCCTAGTTTACCGGCCCATGGCCCGGGCGTTTCACTGGATCACCGTTGGTCTCGTTCTGGCCCTCATGATCCTCGGTCAGGCCATGACCTACCGCGGCAACACGCTGAAAGTCTGGGATGGCCTGACCAACGGTCTCTACAGCACCCACAAATTGTTGGGGTTCGCGCTGCTTTTGATCGTTATTGCCCGCTTGCTCTATCGCCTGACACAGGGTTCACCGGCTGACGAGCCAACCCTGGAGCCTTGGCAGAAACTAGCGTCGCACGTCACCCATTGGTCGCTATATGGGTTGCTACTGCTCGTGCCGATCATGGGTTGGCGCGGCGTTTCACAATACCCAGCACTCGAGATCTTCGGCCTATTCAAGTTGCCAGCCATTGCCGCCGCTGATCAAGCTGCTTCAGCCAGTACATTCTTCTGGCATCAAATTCTTGGAAGATTGATGGCACTATTGATCGTCGCGCACGTTGGAGCGTCCATTTTCCATCATTTCGTGCGCAAAGACGGGGTGCTACGCCGGATGCTGCCGAACCTGCCGCAAAAACATGAATAGTCAGAATGCGGCCGTTCATCTCAAAAAACTGAAAAATTTCGCCATTTTAGTTGGTTGATTGCCGCTTTACTGAACTGCTGGCCTTGCAATTAGCGCCAAGCGGGTCCATATCAATCGAGCCGGTGAGCCTCAAACTGAGGTTCACCCTCATAGACTGCCGGCTAAGACTGCGTCAGCCTCCTGGTTGCCAACCTTTCCGACACTTGAGATCCCTGGGGCGTGCGTGCGCCCCGTCGACTGGCTTCATTTCACGCTTGATTCGGAAGGACTACCACTATGGCTCGCATCACCGGTACCGTTAAATTCTTCAACGGCGCAAAAGGTTTCGGCTTCATCCAGCCAGCTGACGGTTCGAAGGACGTGTTCGTGCATGCTACCGCTCTTGAGCGCGCTGGCATCCGCGGCCTCAACGAAGGTGACAAAGTCACTTTCGAACTCGAAGATGACCGTAAAGGCCGCGGCAAGCAGGCTGGCTCGATCGAACTCGCCTAAGCTAACCAAAATTTAGATCGGGCAGCCGCTCTGCCAGATCGAGATTTGCTCGCCACGGAAGCGTACGCTTCCGTGGCGATTTTTTTGACCGCAAGCCCTGGCCCGGAACAGTATGCTGCCTCCACCAAACGCAAATTGAGTGCAACCGTGACCCGGCTGCATCTTGCAGTTGCTAGGCAGACGCGGCACTGTCGGCGGACAACTGCAGCGGCAGGGTCGCCATTTGAATGAGGTGGTAATGATGCGTTCATACAAGCGGGCTTCCTATTGGGTCGCAACCTCTGCCTGCACGGTGATTGCCACCGTGTTTGGCATCACCCTGGCTCAGGCCCAAACCGCAGCGCCAGCTCCAGCCGCTCCGGCAGCAGCAGCTACGCCAGCAACGCCAGGACAAAAAACGACACCCTTTGCCGAATTGAACGGAGCGTGGAACGGTGCCGGCCAGATCCGCTTGGAAGGCGGCAAGACCGAGCGGGTGACCTGCAAGGCCTATTACACGCCGAAAGATGAAGGTGCTGCAATTGGCATTGCCCTGCGGTGCGCCTCGACCAGCTACTCAATTGACCTGCGGTCTAACCTCGAATCCGTCAACGGACGCGTCACTGGCAACTGGGAGGAACGGACCTTCAATGCCGCAGGCAACGTCACTGGCCGCGCGAGCAATGGCAACGTTTCGGTGGCGATCAGCGGCGGCGGGCTTTCCGGCTCGATGTCCGTGTCGTTCGGCGGCACGAGCCAGCAGGTGTCGATCACCACATCCGGCACAGCATTAAAGGGCGTTTCGATCAGCCTGCAAAAGGGCTGATCCGGCTCAATACTCGACGCATGCGCAAAGCCCTCCGTCGGAGGGCTTTGGCATTTCAGCGCCCCGCAGCAACAGCATCAAAGGCTGCAGCGAACTCGATAGAGCCGGGTTTGAGTAGGCCGAGTTCCATCCGCCGCCCCAGCTCCAGCAGCAAATCACTGGCAATGCGTTCACGCACCACTGAATTGCGCTCATAGCCGCCACGGCTGAAGAAATTGGGCGTCGGGATCGTCCGTCCGAGCGGCGTCATCATCTCAAGCCCGGTGCGCGGCCCTGCTAGATTCATCAGTTCCATCTCGGCGCCGGACAAAGCCGTACGACCACCTTCACTAGCCGCCGTCTCCTTCAATCCTTTGAGCTTAATGACCTGCAGCCACGGGCCAACATCGGCATCAAGATTAAGGGCGTGGATGGCCATCCCCTTCGGCGTGCCACCAAATTTTACGTGCGCGCCCCACTCATCGGGCACCGATTTAACGTCAGCCACCATGGCGCGGACGATGCCGGCTTTCCGGCGCAAGCTGGCGGATCGCCAGGGAACGCCGCTCTGGTCATTTGCGGCCATCGTATCGAGACGACGGGCAAAGCCTTCGCCGTGCCGCAAGAGTTCACTCACGGAATTACCGCTGAGCAACTGAGCATAACCGATTGCCGAAGAAATCGGCTTACCCATCCGCGTGACGGGATGGTAGCCCGACTGCATGTCATAGGTGCCGTCGCCACCGGTCTCCAGCGCGTAAACCCGGATCACCTGATCCTTGCTCAGGCCAATCGTCAGCGCCTCAGCCGCATAGCGGCGCTTGAATTCAATTTCGGTCGTCTGCTCCGGCGCGAACCCGTGCTCGGTCAATGCAGCCATACGGTAATCATTGACCGTCGGCAGCTGGTTTTCCGGCGTTGGTGGCGCAACCGGCTTTGTCGGATCAACCAGGGCTTTCGCGATCGTGTCCGGAAGCGCCGGTCCAGCATACTTAGGCGGGAAAGTCGGAATGTAATCAGCGGCTGTGAAAGGCTGCGCTGACGCACGCTTTTTCCGGCGGCCATCACGACGCCCGTCTACCGCCGCCCAGTAGGCATCATACTCGGCCTCAAAAGCGCTCCGGGCGGCGCGCCAGCCGTCGTAGATTTGGCGCTGCTCCGGTGTCAGTTGCGCCAGTGCATCAGCATGTGGGGTTTGGGCTTTGGCCAAACACGCCGGTGCGAGTAACAGGACACCAACGCTGGCGGTGAATGCACTCCCGGATGACAAGAATGCACGCCGGGTAACCGTTCGCGGGTTAGAAATTGGTGCCATGATGTCGCCTACCGTCCCGATTTCATACGGTTTGCACAGAAATTGCGTCATCATTGGGATCGAATTGCGGGAGATCATCGACACCGGCCACGAACGCACATCTCTCTAAAGCACATGGGTCCTAAACGAATGGTGTGCTTGCCCTTGTCACCGACCGGCCCTAACGCTTGCGCATGACAGCAACCGTTGAGCACCTGACCCGGCCCGCTTGGTTCACTGAGCAGGGTTTCCGCGCCGTCGCCGCCAAAGCGCTACGCCCGCAACCGTCCGACGATATTTTTGACCCGCGCACGGGCACGGCCTGGGCACCGAGCGATTTCGACCTGAACCCGGATATGCTCGCCGATTTCGCGATGATGGAACCGGCGCGTCCCGCCGCTGTACTGATCCCGTTAATCGCCCGCGAGGAACTGACGGTTCTGCTGACCGAGCGTTCCGCGCAACTAAAGGCTCATGCTGGTCAGATTTCGTTTCCTGGCGGCCGGGTCGATCCGGACGATACCTCGCCAACAGCTGCGGCGCTGCGTGAAGCCGAGGAAGAAATCGGCCTCGACCGCCGTTACGTTGAGCCACTTGGCTTCATTGACAGCTACCGCACCGGCACAGGCTATCGAGTGATGCCGTTGGTCGCCTTCGTGCAACCTGGCTTTTCGCTACAATTGAACCCCGGCGAGGTCGAAAGCGCGTTCGAAGTGCCGTTACGGTTCTTGATGGATCCCGCCAACCATCAAAAACACACGCGGGAATGGCGCGGACGTGAACGATCCTTCTATGCGATGCCCTATGGAGAGCGCTATATCTGGGGGGCGACCGCTGGCATGCTGAAAAACCTCTACAGTCGGCTGGTCGCGGCCTGAACCGGGCAAGCACGAACGCCGTGTTGGTGCTATGTTACCGGTTCGATGTGATCAAACCGGAGACGATCCGCGCCATGCTGCGACTTGTGGTCGAAAATGTTCTTCTGTTCCTGCTACCGACCGTACTCTATGTCGGTTACGTCATGCTGCGGCGGCATCTCGATGACGGATCGCAGCAAACCGACCCAGCCACCGGACAACCTGCCAATCCCGGGAACAACACTGGGACCAACGTCGGCAACGTCTTGAATGATGCCCCATTCATCTGGCTGGCAATAGCAGGGGCTTGCCTCGTGTTCACAGTGTTGTTGCTGTTCGGCTCGGTCTCAACCGGCAACCCGAACGGCACCTATGAACCCGCCGTTTATAAAGACGGCAAAATCGTGCCTGGACGTATCAAGTGACCAGCAGCGATAAACCAACTTGGCGTCTGCCAGCGGCTGCGTGGCTGTCGCGCCCTGAAACACAGGCAGTGTTTGCGGCCATCGAAGCGGGCGGACATCAGGTGCGGGCGGTCGGCGGGGCTGTCCGCAACACGTTGCTCGGCCGCACGGTGGCCGACGTCGATATGGCCACCACGGCACGGCCTGAGCAGACCATTGCGGCAGCGCAAGCCGCAGGCCTAACGGTGATCCCCACGGGCCTGCAGCACGGTACCGTCACCATCGTCTCCGGGCACATTCCGCACGAAGTCACGACATTGCGGGCCGATGTCACCACGGACGGACGGCACGCCACGGTCGCCTTCACGGACGACTGGGCGGCGGATGCGAGCCGCCGCGACCTGACCATCAACGCGCTGTATTGTGATCGGCATGGCGTCGTCTTCGATCCCCTCGATGGCCGCGCCGATCTGGAGGCACGCCGCGTTCGGTTCATCGGTGAGCCCACCGCCCGTATCCGCGAAGACTATTTACGCATCCTCCGGTTCTTCCGGTTTCATGCCGAATATGCAGCGGGAGCGCCTGATCCTGCAGGTGTCGCCGCCTCTGTGCGGGAACGCGGCGGCTTTGCCCGGTTGTCGGGCGAGCGGATCCACCACGAACTGTTACGGCTTATGGTGGCACCCGGCGCTTTCGGCGCTGTGGAGACTATGGCGCACTCTGGCCTGCTGACCGAGCTCCTGCCGGTCGTTCCGCGCCTGTCCACTTTGCAACGACTGATGGCGATCGAAAGTCAGCGCACGTTATCGCCGTCGGGCATCTTGCGGCTCGCTGCTTCTACCATCGGCATTGATGAAGATGCCGCGCACCTCCATCGCCGTTTGAAACTGTCGGCCAGTGAACTGCAGGTGTTGCAGCGGGCTGGAGCCAGCAGCGGGCACCCGTTCAGCTTGGCCCACGCTGATCTCCAGCGGCGGCTTTATCAGCGCGGTCACGTGGTCTTTAGCGAGCAAACGTTGCTCGCGTGGGCCCGCTCAGGTGCCCGACCGGATGATGCCAATTGGTCGAACGCGCTGACCCTGCCCGGCCGGTGGACCGCCCCCAAACTTCCCGTTGGTGGCGCGGATCTGGTTGCCCTCGGCTTGCCGCCTGGACCGCGGATCGGCGTGATTCTAGCAGCATTTGAGGCCTGGTGGATGGCCGCTGGCTTCCCATCAGATCAGCAATTGATCGCCAACCGGCTGGCCGAAATCACACACGTCAACTAAACCGCAGAACAGTGCTTCCCGTCCGCCCATTCGCCCGCTAGTCTGACGACAGTTAATAAATTGTTACCGACGTGATCGGGCGCGCGTTAGGTAGTGATGTTGTGTCTGCGTAGCGGGGCATCAATGGCACGTTGGCCGGGGTTGAGTTCAATAGGTTGCATAAGCAGTGGTGGCATCGCCGCTGCCGCATTCCTCGCGTTTGTCGGCACGGCTGCGGCAGAAGTGCGCACTGTCGGCACTGAGCCGCCGATGCGCCTCGGTGTGTCGGACCCCACGCCACGGCGCAGCGACCTCGCGCGTTTGCAGACCCCGCAGAACAACTGCCGCAAATGGCGGCGCATCGCCGAACGCCTCGGCGAAACGTACGCCGGAGTGCGCTTGCGCCAGTCAGTTGTTGATCGCGCCTGCCTGTTTGCCGCGACCGAACTGGCTAGCGTCACAGGCGGCGTCAATGGCCTTGAGTCAGCCTTCGAGCACCTTTGGGCTTGGCCGTGGGCTGACGGGGCCATCGATCCGGCGTTGCCACCGCGCCTGCACACAACCCACGGCGACTGGCAAATCCGCTGCGGCCAGGCTGGGCGGCGCGAGCGATGCGCGCTGATCCACGAAACCGTTGCCCTCCGGACTGTCGAAGTCGCGTCAATCGCCGACCCGGCGCTGCACGCGACGACTGCGGCCAGCACCCCCCAGACCAAGGTGGTCACCCACTTCGTCATCGACACGATTAGCGGCCACTCTCACTTAGTCTGGCGGGTGTTTGTTGGACGTGATGCCGATCATAGCAACGACCTAGCTGAACCATCGCGCGCCGAGCTGGTTCGGTTCAGCAGCGGCACGACCACGGGTGCGAAGCGGTTTGACGCCTGCAGCAGCGCCGGATGCCTGATGGAAGCCGACATGACGACCAGCTCCCGCCTCGCCACACGGCTGTGGGAGAGCAATAACGGTGAGCTAACGCTCAGTCCCGCAGGCGGTGGCTCCATGACCGCCTCGATTTCGTCGAACGGCGTGCGCGCAGGGCTCGCAGAGCTGGCCCGCCTCAAGCGTTCCGAAGACAAAGTACTCGCGCGCAATTGAAAGATCAGTATATGTCCGGCTTCCAGCATCACATTCATCGCTCGCTTCATGAGGCTGACACCGCCGCCGTCCGCCGCGAAGGCGCGCGCCAGGTCAAGCTGGTTTACGGCTCCCTGGCACTCGTTGCGGCCGCTTTAGCGGCCACTACAGGCATCGTCGCTGAACGCCTGGGCATCGCCCAGGACACGCGCGACACCATCGCCCTCGGCTTCCTCATCGCCGCCGTCCTCGAGACCGCTGGCCTGTTCTTCTGGGACCGTCTGTTCCCGGCTGACGAGGGGACGCACTGACACTTACTCACGCAAGGCTTGTCGGCTTCGTGCGTTGGCGTATTGTGCGCGGACAACACACCCATCGGAGCCTGCCCATGTCAACGCCCGCCACTTCGCCTGTATCCATGAAGCGCGATGGCGCGGTGGCGATCATCTTGATCGACCGCCCGCCGGTCAACGCGCTTGGGCACGCGGTGCGCGCGGGCATTGCAACGCAGGTGCAGGCAGCAGCGGCTGATCCGGCGGTGAAGGCCATTGTGTTGGCATGCGCCGGGCGAACGTTTTGCGCCGGGGCCGATATCACGGAATTCGGCAAACCGCCGCAGCAGCCGGGCCTGAACGAGGTCATCATGCTGCTCGAAAACGTTACGAAACCCATCGTGGCGGCGCTGCACGGCACCACGCTGGGTGGCGGATTGGAGCTGGCGATGGGCTGCCACTACCGCGTCGCCAGCCCCGGCACCCGGCTCGGCCAGCCCGAGGTGAAGCTGGGCATCATCCCAGGCGGCGGCGGCACGCAGCGGCTGCCGCGTCTAATCGGCCTGGAGCGCGCGCTGCCGATGATCACTACGGGTGATCCGATCAAGGCCGAGGATGGTCTCAAGCTTGGCCTGATCGACGAGATGATCGCGGGTGATCCAACGGCAGGCGCTGTCGCTTTCGCCAACAGCGTCATTGGCAAACCATTGGTGCCTGTACGCAACCGCAACGAAAAACTGGCCGCCTTCAAAGCCGATCCCGCGAAATTTGAGGCGTTGGCAGCACCATTGCTCAAACGAACACGCGGGCAAAAATCGATTGAGGCCTGCGTTCAGGCTGTTCGCAATTGTCTGACGATGCCCTTTGATGACGGCCTCAAGGCCGAGCGGGTGCTGTTTGTCGCGTGCGTCTCTGGCGAGCAGTCGAAATCCCAGCGCTACGCCTTCTTCGCCGAACGGGAAGCGGCGAAAATCCCGGACATGCCCGCTGG
>JAYSVA010000378.1:0-3029 GCA_043718785.1 Hyphomicrobiaceae bacterium | reverse complement strand
GGCTCGACCTGGGTGCTGCCGGTGCTGCACGCCGCCAGCAAACCGCCAACCGTGAGGATCGGCAGTAAACGGCAGTACGATGCGATGGGGTGACGGTGGGCAGTCGCAGGCATGGCGGTTTCCGGTCTCGACATCACTGTTTATGCCACGCCAAAGCGGGCCGATCTACGGCAGCCCCGCGCAAGCCGCTGGATTTGGGCGGCATATCAGCTATATCCTGCCGGAAACTCAGCATGGGAGGCCGCTTTGCCACAGAACATCACGCTATCTGCCAAAACCCTGGTCGAGACGGCGCGCGCGCAGATCAAGGAATACACCGCCGCTGAGGCGATGGAACTGGCCAAGCGCCAGGACGTGGTGCTGGTCGACATCCGCGACCCCCGTGAGCTGGAACGCGAAGGCCGCGTACCCGGTGCCACATCATGCCCGCGCGGCATGCTGGAGTTCTGGATCGACCCGGCCAGCCCCTACTACAAGCCGGTGTTCGGCCAGGACAAGCAGTACGTGTTCTTCTGCGCCGGCGGCATGCGCTCGGTGCTGGCGACCAAAATCGCCCAGGACATGGGGCTAAAACCGGTCGCCCACATCATCGGCGGATTTGGCGCGTGGAAAGCCGCGGGCGGTGCCGTGGAGAAGACTGAGAAGGCCTAACAGAGAAAAACCGTGGGAAGCGAGGCGTCACACGGTCAAACACTGAGGTTTCGACGTGGGTTCGATTAGCCCGACACCCGCAGCGCCGTCAGCTGATCGGCGATTGTGTCGAAGGCCAAATCCAAATCAACGTCCGTGTTCGCATCGAAGAAGTTCGTCGGCTTGCTGGCGCACTGTCCAAGTGACGTCTTCGCCAATGTCCGGCCGGGTTCAGCTTCGGCCCCAAGCCCGAAACCAATCGTGTAAACAACCACACCCGCAGCCTTCATGTTCGTGCACAAACTCAGGAAGTCTGCGTTGCTCTGCGTTGTCTGCAACGATACATCGGAAACGTCGCCGGTTTTATATGCTGTGTTGAACAGCCCGTCCGTCATGATGACGACAGATTTAATGATGGTCACGTCGTTATAAGCTGCAGGCGTGCTGCTGCCACTGAAGATCGGCGCAAAATTCGGGGAAACCAGGTTCCAGCCCCAGGCCATTCCGAGGTGCCCTGCCGTGCCGCCTTGCGGGGTGTAAGCATCAATTTGCAAATTGAGCTGCGACTCACTGTTAGTTAGTGGCAGGATTTTGGGTGCCGGGCACGAATAGCGCGCATCCGGCGACGCGCCAGCTTGGCCGTAGCCTGGCGAACTCATCACCCGGGCTCGCGTTCCGCCACTGATCGCTTCGTCGGTAGTTGCAGCCGAACCCGGCCGTTCAATAACACAGTTGTCGTTGGCGAAGCTCGGGCCTGTCGAAACCTGCGACCGGAAGTTGCCGACATTCACCGATGCCGAAAACGGGGCGAGGGCAATGCGGTTCGTGTTGATGCCGCCGCCGCTGTTGTCCAGAAGCTTTTTTACGGCGCCTTTAGCGGCTTTTTTCATGGCGTCAATCTTGGTCGCCCCCGGACCGGCCGTGCTGGACATCGACCCGGTAACGTCCAGCACCATGGCGAGTTCGACGCCGCGGGTGCGGTAGACCACCAGAGATTCACGTTTAAAGCGAAACTCGGGCATGCCGACGACGCTGGCAAAATAAGTCGGGACCACAACGTCTACTTTGACGCCCACGGTCTGGCTTCCGCGCATCGGCGTAACTCGCAGGTTTTCAAATCTTGCTAGACCGTCTTTTTGCTCGGCGAGGTTGGCCACATAAAACGCCGTCGCTTTGGCAACTACATCGGTGTCAGTGGCACCGGCTGCGTCGAGCATTTTTGCCGCCGCAAGTGAGGCGGAGTCCAGGATTGACTGAGTGCGCGAGGAGATGCTGTAAGCGCGAGCCCCGTCCACGGCCAATCCGATAAAGCCGCAGAGGGCGAAAAGACTAAAGCCGAAAATGATGGCAATACTGCCGCGCTCATCTCGGTACGTACGCTGAAACAGGTTTTTGATGGGAACGTTACGCATGATAAACCCCGGGCTCGGCGATGTTATGAGACAACACCAAGAAGCCTAAAGTTTGATTAAATCCGCGAAAATCGCCAAATCACATGCTTGGTTGCGGCTCGTGATTCAAAATTTGATTAATCGTCGGTATCAATTTGGCATAATCATACACAATCGCATGGGCACCGGCCCCTTTCAGTTCAGCAACGTCGTGATAACCCCAGGCGACCCCGATGCTCGCGACTTCGGCATTGCCCGCCATCGTGATGTCGTAAGTGGTATCGCCGATCATCACGGTATCGGCGGCACCTACACCGGCTTCGGCAATTGCCGTGTGGATCATGGAGGGGTGCGGCTTCGACGGATGCCCGTCTGCCGTCTGAATGGTGATGAAGTGCGGGGTCAGGTTCAGCCGCTCAAACAGCGCATCAACGCCGCGCCGGGATTTGCCGGTGGCCAACCCCAACACCACGTCATCGCGGCGGCTGAGTTCAAGGATGCAATCCATGCAGCCGGGATACGGCGGCTCCACATGCTCCGGCTGGTGGCGTAGCGTGCCGAATGCCGCTTTGAACGCATCGTTGACCGAAAGCACCAGCTTGCGGTCCTTGCCGGGCAATAGCATTTCGATGGCATAGGGCAACGACAGCCCGACAATCGACAGCGTCTTCGCACGCGGTAGCGGCACCAGTCCGTTCACTGTAAACGCCTGATCCATCGCCGCGACGATAATATGCTGGCTATCCACCAACGTGCCGTCGCAATCGAATATGACGAGTTTCATGAGGGTACCCGACGAAAATCTGCACTTGTAGGGTGCATTAGCCCAATTGCGTAATGCACCGCGACTGGGCGGGATCCATCGCCAAACCACCCGTGTATGGTGCATTACGCAAGAGGGCTAATGCAGTGCGTCCCGAAGGCGCGGAACACCAGTGGAGGAAGGTTCCACCCAGATAATTGTCGGTTGAGCTGGTAGCTGGCAAGCGGTTTGTTCGGGTAACCGGC
>JAYSVA010000377.1:0-3030 GCA_043718785.1 Hyphomicrobiaceae bacterium | reverse complement strand
CACCGAACTTGCGCATCTGCTGCCAAGGGATCGTTGCCGATGCGCGCGACCAATGCCGCCCCAGCAGCACCAGGGTCAACAGAGCCAGTCCGAACAGTAGCGACTGCATTTAGGTCGGTGCCTTACGCGATGAGTGCCTTACTTCATTTGCCCAAGTAACAGGCGAGCGGTTTGGCCACGCGCTTCGCCGGCCAATTGTTCTAGCGCCTGCCGCCCACCCGCAGCATACACGGCGACGGCCTGCAGCAATGCCTTTAATTGCGCCGCTGATCCGGCATCAAATCGGCAATGCGCGCCGCGCGTCAGCCGGGCGATCTCCTTGAAGGCCCGTTCGGCGGTGACGTCGTTGCCCTCCTGGAACAGGAATACGGGCACGCCGTGCAGGGACAGCTCTCCAGCGCGGCCACAGACGTCGTCAATCGGTTCCTCCATGCAGTCGCCGACGTAGACCAGTGCGGCGATGCGCCGGGTTTCGGTTTCGGTTCGGGCATGGCTGAGCACGCGGCCAAGCTGGGTAAAGCCGCCACGGCAATCAACCTGGGTCATCAGCCGGGCTAGGTCAGCCGGGTCCGACACCCATTTCGATGCCCGGCATTCGCCCGCGCCACGGAAGTAAACCAGCTGCACGTCCAGGCCGCCGACGGTTTTGACGCAATCGAACATTTGGGCCTGTAGGCCGAGCGCCATGTCCCAGGTCGGCTGGCGGCTCATGGTGGCGTCCATGGCGAACACCAGCCGCCCGCGCGCCATGCCGCCGACTGGTGCCAGCGATTTCACACGGGC
Organism: Hyphomicrobiaceae bacterium; assembly: GCA_043718785.1. Taxonomy (GTDB): domain Bacteria; phylum Pseudomonadota; class Alphaproteobacteria; order Rhizobiales; family Hyphomicrobiaceae; genus JAYSVA01. The sequence goes on along the minus strand of JAYSVA010000377.1, from coordinate 2,247 downwards.
GATGAAATCCGCGACGTTGCCGTTGCCGGGGCTCGTTGTCGGACCGGTTGTCGGCAGTCCTGAGGAGGTCGCGGAAGGTGTCGGTTTGTCCGTTGCCATTTCAGCATCCTCCTGACGGTGCAGATGCAAGTTATCGTGCAATCTATATGGCTGATGATGCAGTGAAAACTAGTGTGGACCAGTATGCCGCGCATTTAATGTCGCTGAAATGGCGAAGGTCTCTTGTTCATGGGAGCAAGTATACGACAAACGGGGAACATTTTGTCATTAAGGTTGGTTAAGAATCGTTTTTTATTCTTGTCAATGAACAATGATTTGCTCATGGTGCATCGCTGGTCTGCTGTGCGCTGTTTGCACGGCTCGCACTAGCAGATCAGGCTTGCATGCCCGATTTGCCGGTGACTGGACAACAGCGTTTTGTGATGCAGTTGCGTCTGCAGGTAAACGAGGGTGGTAGTCCGATGTCTAACTTGGCGTGCATTCTATGGTGGCTGATTCCAGGGATTTTCCTGGGTTGGGTGAGCTGGTGGTTGTTCGACAAGTTGTTCCGGCGCGATGGCGAAACCTTGGTGGAATCGTCGAAGCGCGACATCGCGACTGCCCAGTCCCGCACAACCGGCCTTGAAGCCGAGTTGGCGAACAGCCGCAAGTTGACCACCACTCACGCTGCCGACATCGCACGGTTGCAAACTGAATTAGCGGCCGCTCAGACTGCGCAAGGCAATGAGCACAACGCGTTGGGTCTGATGCAGAGCGAGTTGGGCTCCACCAAGCAGCTGGCGGATAAAGCGGGCGCCGAACTCACTAAGCTCCAAGGCGATCTGGTCGCTTGGCAAAACCACGCGGCTGGCCAGGACAAGGCATTAGCGACACTGCGCGCTGAACTGGATGGCTTGAAAACCTCCAACGGCAGCGCCACGGGCGAGCTACAGAAGTACAAGACAGCCTACGAAGCCGGGCAGACCTCGATTGCGCAGCTGCAGCAGCAGTTGACCGCGGGCCAGACCGACGCCGCCGGTAAAATCACTGCACTGCAGCAGCAGCTGGCTGCCAGCCAGAACGACGCCAGCGGAAAAATGACCGCGCTGCAACAGCAGCTCTCCGCTGGGCAAGGCGATTATTCGAGCCAGATTGCCAAGTTGACCGCTGACCTGACGAGCGCACGCACTGCACATGAAACCTCGCAACAGTCGCTTGGTCTGCTGCAGAACGAGCTCGTCGGCACTAAGTCGTCGGCTACCGGCGCTTCGGCGGAACTGACCAAGCTGAAGGCCGATCTGGAGGCGGCGCGCGATGCTGTCAACGCCGCCCGAATGGGGCAGGCTGATACGACGGCTGAACTCAATGGCTTGAAGACGGCATTGGCGCAATCGGAAGCGAACAGCCGTTCGGCGTCACAGCTACAGCTCGAGCTTGATGCAGCGAAAAAATCGCTGGCGGCAAATGGTGAAAAGGATGCCGAGCGCAACCGTCTCCAGGCGGATCTGGCTGCGGCGGCGAAGCAGACAACGGACGCACAGGCGACCATTAAACTGCTGCAAGGCGATGTCGAGGCCGCGCGCGCCAGAGACGGCGAAGTGCAAGGCGTGATCAAGGGGATGCAGACCGATTTGGCTTCCTACAAGAGCCGGTTCGAAGAAGGCCAGAACATGATTTCGATGCTGCACGCCGAAATCGAAGGCAATAAGCGCACGCAAGCAGCGCTGTCGGGCCGGATCAATGAGTCTGAACGTGCGGCTCAGATCGAGACGGAGCGTCGGACTAACATGGCGCGCCATGGCTTCGTGGCGCGGACCTTAGACCGCGATGACCTAACGCTAGTTGAAGGCATTGATCCGCGTGTCGAGCAGCAGCTCCGCACCTTCGGCATTGACACGCATGCCCGCCTCGCGGTGACGCCAATCGAGGAGCTGCGCAAGATCCTTGACCATGACGGTACGTTCAAGCTCGCGAACCCCGGTACGTGGCCACGGCAGGCAAGCCTTGTTGTGCGGAACGACTGGGCTGAATTGCGCCGCTGGCAGGATACGTTGATCGCCGGCGTCGAACCGCCAAAAGCATAAGGAGGACGACACATGAGACGTATTGATGTTCGTTCCCCTGACGCGTGGAAGCGACTGGATTTCTGGTCGCTGATCATCGCGCTGCTGTTTCCGCTGCTGCTGGCATTGATGTGGGCGACGGGCTTTCGCCCGGCGGCTGGCACGTGCTGCGGCAATCCGGCGGAAGGCAAAGCGTCGGTCATTG
>JAYSVA010000376.1:0-3030 GCA_043718785.1 Hyphomicrobiaceae bacterium | reverse complement strand
ACGCAGATGACGCCTTCGTGCTCGGCCTTGTGCGCCAGCATCGGCGGTCCCGCAACGTCGCCGATGGCATAGACGCCGGGAACGCTGGTGCGGCCCAGGCCATCCGTGACGATGCAGCCTTTGTCGGTGCGGACGCCCAGTCGCTCCAGGCCGAGGCCTTCGATATTGCCGGTGACGCCGACGGCTGAGATCATCCGCTCGGCCATGATGGTCTCGGTACGCCCGCCGCCAAGATCAACCGTGGCGGTGACGCTGTCATAGCCCTTCTCGACACGGGTGATCTTGGCACCCGTCAGAATGCGCATGCCCAGCTTTTCAAAACGCTTTTGGGCGAGGGCGGCGATCTCGGCATCTTCAACGGGAAGGATTTGCGGCAGCAGCTCGACCACGGTCACCTTGCAGCCCATCGTTTGGTAGAACGAGGCGAACTCGATGCCGATGGCGCCGGAGCCCATGACGATGAGCGATTTCGGCATCGTCTGCGGCACCATCGCCTCGAAGTAGGTCCAGATCAGGCGGCCATCCGGCTCGATGCCGGGCAGCACGCGGGGGCGCGCGCCGGTGGCGATGATGATGTGTTTGGCCGTGTATGTGCCGGGTCCGAGCACGCCCTTTGGCGCGGGGTGGGCGGGCTGCACAGCGGGCTTGCGGGTGGCGGTGACGTTGACCCTGATGCCGTCTGGGCCGGGGCTGGACAGGTCCGCCTCGCCCCAGATGACATCAACCTTGTTCTTCTTCAGCAGGAAGCCGACGCCGCCATTGAGTTGCGCCGACACGCCGCGCGAGCGGGCCACCACGGCGGCCGTATCAACGCGTACTGTGCCTTCCAGCGCTAGCCCGTAATCGCTGGCGTGGGTGGCCATGTGATAGACTTCGGCCGAGCGCAGCAGCGCTTTCGTCGGAATGCAGCCCCAGTTCAAGCAGATGCCGCCGAGGTGCTCCCGCTCAACGATTGCCGTCTTAAACCCAAGCTGCGCCGCCCTGATCGCCGTGACATAGCCGCCTGGGCCGGCACCGATGATGAGTACGTCGTAATTAGACATGGTCGCGTCCCCTGTTTGCGATACGTGATGGAGCGGGGCCGTAGGTTGGGTCAAGCCCAATTGCGCGACCCAACGTTTGACCGCTCGGCGTAGAGCAAAGCTGTTGGGTCTCGCGAGGGGGCTCTACCCAACCTACGCGTCAGCAGCGTTCAGCCCTTTTGCCCGGCGCGGCGGGGGGCGGAGGCGGATGGCGGAGGTGTTTCTTGGGCCTGTTCCAACGCCTGCGTCAGGGCTGCCACTTGTTCGCGGGCGTCCCACAGTTCGTCGGAGATCTGTAGGGCGGCGAGGAGGAGCAGGCGGTCGTCACCGACTTGGCCAAATTCGGACGTGAGGGCTTCCATTTTGGCGCGAACATGGTTGGACAGGTCCAGCAGACGCGGCTCCTCGCCGTCGCCGCATTGCAGGCGGTAGGTGCGTCGGTTGAGTGTTACCGCGACATGGCCCACATGATGCCCCTTAAAGTTCGCGAAACTCAGCCCTGTTCTTCGCGCAGACTATGCAGTGAATCGATCACCCATTCAATCCGGTCGAGGGCGCTGTCGCGCTGCCGCTCCAGTTCGGCGATGCGGGCTTCCGCGTCCTTCAGGGCCTTTGCCAGTTGGGCGTTTTGTGCCTCCAACCGCTTCACCGTCGACGCAGCCGTCTCGCCAACCGACGCTTTGGCCGGGGTGGCTTTCACCTTGGCCGCAACCTTGGCCACAACGTTGGCCGGTGCCTTGCTGGCCACTTTTGGAGGTGCCGCTTTGGCTTGGAGTTTTGCCGGTTGTTTCGCCATGGTTCTGGTGTGCTCGCGCTCGGCCATGATGGGGTCCTGGTTCTGCATCGCTCAATCGTTTGTGCAACGGTGCTGACGCATGACATGACGATACCACTGGCGTGATATTGAGACGCCTTCTCAATCGTTTGCAAGCCAAACCTGACCCGCCCGTTGAGTGCAAGTCAGGGATGGGAGTTTTCCCTGGTGCAATTCTGCACGGATGCGGCGGCTAGGATGGGAAACGTCGTTGCAGCTCAGTCACTTGGGCGATGGTGAGTGTATTGAGTTTTTCGCCGCGCAGCATCAGAAAGAGTTTCGCCGTCTCCTCCAGCTCCTCGATGGCATCGGTGGCGGCGCTCAAGCTCGAACCGGCAACAACCGGGCCGTGATTCGCCAGCAGCAGCGCGTGGTGCGTCGCGGACATCCGCCCGACGGCCTGAGCCAGCCCTTCGTCACCCGGCGGAAAGTACGGCACCAGTGGCAGCACGCCGATCCGCATCGCATAATACGCCGTGATCGGCGGCAGACAGTTGTGCGCGTCGATGCCATGAATGCAGCTAACGGCAACCGAATGGGTGGAGTGCAGATGGACGATGGCCCCGGCTGATTGCCGGGCAGCATAGACCGCCGTGTGCAGCATCGCCTCCTTAGTCGGCTTATCGCCGCCGATGTGCCGCCCATCCACATCCAGCAGCGACAGCCGGTCCGGATCCAGGTTGCCGAGCGACGAGCCCGTCGGCGTCATCAGCCACCCGCCATCGGGCAAGCGGCAGGAGATGTTGCCGGTCGACCCGTGCGTCAGCCCCCGGTCAAACAAGGACGCGCCGATGCGAGTGATTTCAGTGCGGAGATGAGTAGTGGTGGTCATGGGGGAGTCTCGGAACGAAGTGTGTCAGCCAGCTTCGACACTAGCACCCAACCCCAACTCGTAAAGCTTCCCGCGATATCCGCTCGGCCGAAGGTCGCTCGGTTTTCGAGAACGCGTGGGGGGGGGGTGGAGTGCATTGCAGACAATCTGTACGCGCCGACGCGGCATCAGCCATGTCTCACGGGTGAACACATACCCTACCCCACGCGCTACGGCATGCACACAAGTGGTTCGGCGTAACGAAAAATCAATAAATATTAGACGATTACACAAACAACAGACGACTGTGTATTTTTAAAAAATCTCCCCCTTCTCGTCATGGCCGCGAAGGCGGCCATCCACGACAGCAGGCCGCAGGCTCA
>JAYSVA010000375.1:0-6645 GCA_043718785.1 Hyphomicrobiaceae bacterium | reverse complement strand
GCGAGATCGAGGCCACCGCCGAACAGCAGCTCCAGGCCAAGCTTGTAGCACGACACCGTGTCGCCCAACGCTGCCACCAAAGCCCGGGCTTCCGCCGCTGTCGGCATGTCGAGCGCAACAAACAGGCGGGAGCGTGGGTCAGCTGACAGCATTGGCATCTCTCCAAAGGTACCTAGTTGCCTTTGTGCTCGCCGCAACAGTCCCCACTTGTCATCCTCGGGCTTGTCCCGAGGACCCAGGGTTCGACGGGCTCAGCTGTCAGGATGAGGCACGGCGCAGCAACTACTTTCACCGTCAACCAGGCGGCCCGTTAGGTCCTCGGGACAAGCCCGAGGACGACACCTGTGGGGAGGAGGAGTGCCCTCCAAACTGGGGGGAGAGTGCAAAAACCTCAGGTTTCTTCGCCGCCGCCTTCGACGGGGCCGCCGATGATGTTGGACATGTCACCGCCTTCTTCTTCCTCTTCCAGGAAGGTCTCATCTTCTTCGGCGGCAATCGGCTCGTCAGCACCGTCAATATCCGCCAGCTCTTCGCCCTCAGCCCCTGGGATCACTGAAGCGGCGTTATCCGCGTCGAGCTGCTCCTTCTTGGCTTTGCGGGCAGCTTTGTCCTCAGCCGCAGCAATAGCAGCCGCATCGACGGCTGACATCTGCGCGTGCGCGATGACGTAGGCCGCATCGCAGATCGGGCAGGCAATCGGATCGCGGTTCAGATCGTAGAAGCGGGAGCCGCACTCCTGGTTTTGGCAGGTGCGCTTGGTCCCACGGGAAGCAGCAGCTTTGGTCGCCATGGTATTCCTTAAAGGTCGGGCTTGCAGGTGGGAATTCAGTCGGGCACGCACAGGCGCGGGCCACTAACCGGTCCATAATTTGGAAGTCCCGCGATCTGCCACGGGCGCGCGGGCTTGTCAAAAGGTAAGTCGTAAGATCGTGAAATCGTGCAAGATAATTGGCGATTTGGCGATTTGGCGACTTTTTGCGACTTCCCGATCTTCTTCTACCCGCCCGCGATCTGCGGTAGCAGCTGCACCTCGGCGTCCGGGCCGATCTCCTGAAATAGAGCGTCCTGGTAGATCTGCCCGTCGATGGCCACAGCCAGCCCCTGGGCCAAATGCGGCTCCAGTGCCGGGTAGCGGGCCCCCAGCTCCTGCAGCAATCGCCGCACCGACGAGGCGGTGACGGTCATCTCGGTCTCCCCGCCGGTAAACTGGCGGAGATTGCCGATCAGCGTGATGTGGGCCATGTCGCTTGCTCATTTGTAGGTCGGGGAGAGCATCTTCGCGAGACCCGACATCCCAAAGGCAGTTTCGCCAGTTTAGCCGGAGAAAGCAATGTCGGGTCTCGCAAGGGGGCTCTACCCGGCTCTACCCGACCTACAACTCACAATCTTCTTCAATTCGTCTTCGCGGCTTCCTTGCCCCACAGCGCTTCCAGGCGACGGTCACGACCGCAGCCGGTGCGGTAGGCTTGATAATGGCCCGGGTTCTTCTTGTAGTACTTCTGGTGATATTCCTCAGCCTTGGTGAAATCGCCGGCGACCGTCACCTGCACTACGATCGGCCACGGTAGCTTCTTGCTGGCATCGAGCTTGGCTTTCGAGGCTTCGGCCTGCTTTTTCTGCGCGTCGTTATGGCTAAAGATTTCTGGCCGGTAATGGCTGCCACGGTCACAGAACTGGCCGTCCTTGTCGATTGGATCGACGTTGCGCCAATAGATCTCCAACAGTGCGTCATACGACACCTTGTTGGCGTCATAGGTGACCTGCACCACCTCCGTGTGGCCCGTGCGGCCGGTCGTTACCTGCTCATACGTCGGATTTTTGGTCGTACCGCCCATGAAACCCGAGTACACTGAGAACACGCCATCGACGACGTCAAACGGCTTCTCCATGCACCAGAAGCACCCGCCCGCGAAGGTGGCCAGGGTCATTTTAGCGGCTGGCGCTGGCGTCTGCTGGGCCGTTACGGCGAAGCCAGAAATCAACAAAAACAAGCTTGCCAAGCAAGCCATCGAACGTCGGATCATGGGCAGTTCCTCAGTTAAAACATGCCGGCACAAAAGCCTGTTTTTTCGCCGCCCACAAGGCCTCCTGGCCCAAATTGCCGTCAATTTTGATCACGTCAACGTCAGCCGCCGCAAGTATCGGTCGGGCGAGGCGGTGTCATACGCGCCATCGTAGCACGCGGCGCTCGACCCAGCCGATCAGTTGCGAAATGGTCAAACCCATCGCCGATAGCACCAGCACACCGGCAACCAGCTGATCGATTTGCATCAGGTTGCCTGCTGCTAGCACCATCGCGCCGACGCCGTGCTGGGCACCGATCATCTCGGCAGCCGTCAGCAGGATGATGGCGATGGAGGCCGAGATGCGCGCGCCAGACAGCAGCGCTGGCATCGCGCCCGGCAGGATGATGCGGCGGATGATCGACAGTGTCGGCACGCCAAAGCTCTGCGCCATGCGGATCAGGTTGCGGTCAACGTTGTCGACACCGCCGAACGTGGCGATGGCCATCGGCGAAAACACCCCAAACGCAATGGTCGCGACTTTCGACACCTCGCCAATGCCGAGCCAAATGATGAACAGTGGCAGCAGTGCAATCTTCGGGATGGGGAATAACGCCGACACAAGCGGCAGGGCCGACGACCGGGCGAGCGACGACAGGCCGATGGCAAAGCCCACCAGCACGCCGAGACTGGCACCCAGGCTCCAGCCCAGCAGCAGCCTTTGCAGTGACGCGGCAAGATGTTTGGCGAGCGTCCCATTGCGGATCATCTCGACGAGCGCCGTCAACACCTCGCCGGGTGGCGGCAGCGCAAATGCACTGACCCACTTCGCCGATGTCGCCACCCACCAGAGCCCCAGCACCAGCGCAAATGTTAGCGCCGGGATGCCTGACAGCGCGCGCGGTGCAAACCCACCCCCACGGAAGATCACGGGAGTTTTCTGCGGTGGAGGCGGGAGCATGTCATGCGTCATGGCTCAGCTTCCGGTCGGCGATGGTGGCTTCGTCGCGGATCAGGTTCCAGATTTTCTCGCGGGCGGCGATCAGGGCTACGTGCCCCTCGTGGCGCTGGTCCAGTGACACGTCAATGGTGACGATCTCGCGGATGCGGCCAGGGCGGCGCGACAGCACAACGACGCGGTGGCCTAGACGGACAGCTTCTGCCAAGTTGTGCGTCACATAGACGGCGGTGAAGCGGGTTTCCGCCCATAGCCGCACCAGATCGTCCATCAGCAGTTCACGCGTCTGGGCGTCGAGGGCCGACAGCGGCTCGTCCATCAGCAGCACTGCCGGGTCAACGCTCAGCGCGCGGGCAATACTGGCACGCTGTTTCATGCCGCCGGACAGTTGCTTCGGATAAGCCCCGGCAAAGTCACTCAAATTGACCCGTGCCAGCGCTGATGCAACTCGGGCGGCGCGCTCAGCCGTCGTCATCGGGTGATGCCGTAGCGCCAGCTCGACGTTTTCGGTGACGGTCGCCCAGGGTAGCAGCGCAAAGTCTTGGAACACATAGGTCAGCGGGTTGAGCGTGGTGACGGCGGGCGTGCCGCGTGTGAACACGGCACCGGAGGTCGGTTTTTCGAGGCCGCCGATAATTCGCAGTAGGGTCGATTTCCCGCAGCCCGATGGCCCCAAAATTGCTACGATCTCGCCGCTGCCAACAGTCAGCGAAACATCCTCGAGCACCGTTAGGCCAGAATACGTATGGCTGATGTGCTCAGCGATAAGATCCATGAGGGCAGAAATCCTGTAATCTAACTGAGAAGTGGGGCGATGGCGGCAGCCTAGCAGGTCAGTAGATACGTGGCGATTGTTTGTGCGGAACGGCCGCTTTGGGTGGTAAGGTTCGGCTCAGCGAGATCCGGCAAGGAAGTTTAATTTAGGCCCCTGGTAAGGTGACTTTGACAACACCATTTGCGCTTTGACCAAAGGGACGGTTAGACTGGTGTCTGGAACCCTAATCAAAGCTCGACCTGCAACCAACCAATCGAGCACACGAACGGAAGCCGGTAAGCGGCTAGGACACTGGTGAAGATGACTGACGGACTTACCCTAATTTTGACCAAAAGCTTAGCCATCTCGGGCGCTACTCACCATGCGCTCGCGATGGCCGGAAAAGGCCGTCCCGGTGAGCGCGGCCCGGAACGAGGTGGGGACCGTGACGATGGCCGCACTGATCTCGTTACTAAAACCCGCCCGAAAACTAAAAAGCCGAGCCTGTACAAAGTTTTACTTCTGAACGACGACTACACGCCGATGGAGTTCGTGGTGCTTGTGCTGGAGAAGTTCTTCAGCAAAAATCATGATGAGGCGTATCACGTCATGATGCATGTGCACCAAAAGGGCGTCGGCGTCTGTGGCGTGTTTACGTATGAAGTGGCCGAAACAAAAGTGACACAAGTGATGGATTTTGCCCGACAAAATGGCCATCCGCTACAGTGCACCATGGAAAAGGAGTAGGTTTCCTTGCCCGCATTCTCCCAAAGCCTTGAGGCGTCGCTGCATCGTGCGCTCGAACTCGCGAACGATCGCAAGCACGAGTACGCCACGCTCGAACATCTGCTGCTGTCGCTGCTCGATGATCGTGATGCGGCGGGCGTGCTGCGTGCTTGCTCGGTCGACATCGAAGCCTTGCGCATCCGCATTTCCGAATATCTCGACACCGAACTCGGCTCGCTGGTCATGAAGGGCGCATTCGAAGCGTCGCCGACCCAGGGCTTCCAGCGCGTGATTCACCGCGCCGTCGTGCATGTGCAATCGTCCGGCCGCGAAGAAGTCACCGGCGCCAACGTGCTGGTCGCGATGTTCGCCGAGCGCGAGAGCCACGCCGCATTCTTCCTGCAAGAGCAGGATATGACCCGTTTTGATGCGGTACAGTACATCAGCCACGGTATTGCCAAGCGGCCGGGATTGTCCGAGCCGCGGGCAGTGCGTGGCGCAGAGGAGGACAACGGCAATGGTGAGGGGGCTGACGTGAAAAAGCCTGGCGTCGACGCACTCAACACCTACTGCGTGAACCTCAATAAGAAGGCGTTCGAAGGCAAGGTTGATCCGCTGATCGGCCGCGAACAGGAGGTGCTGCGCACCATCCAGATCCTATGCCGCCGCCAGAAGAACAACCCGCTGCTGGTCGGTGACCCCGGCGTCGGTAAAACCGCGATTGCTGAGGGCTTAGCCCGGAAAATCCTCAAGAAAGAGGTGCCGGAGGTTCTGCAGAACGCGACGATCTTCTCGCTCGATATGGGTCAGCTGCTGGCTGGCACCCGTTATCGTGGCGACTTTGAAGAGCGGCTGAAAGCCGTGATGAAGGAGATCGAGAACTACGAAGGCGCGATCCTGTTCATCGATGAGATCCACACCGTCATTGGTGCTGGTGCCACGTCAGGCGGCGCGATGGATGCATCGAACCTGCTGAAGCCAGCGCTACAGTCTGGCCTGCTGCGCTGCATTGGCTCGACCACTTACAAGGAATACCGCCAGCACTTCGAGAAGGACCGCGCGCTCGTTCGCCGGTTCCAGAAAATCGACGTGAAGGAACCGTCCATCGAGGACACGATTGAGATCCTCAAGGGCCTCAAGCCGGTGTTCGAGGAATATCACAAGCTGCGCTACACCAACGAAGCCATCAAGGCAGCGGTAGAGCTATCGGCCAAGTACATCAACGACCGCAAGCTGCCGGACAAAGCTATCGACGTGATCGATGAAACCGGCGCGTCGCAGATGCTGGTGCCGGAGAAGCAGCGCAAGAAAAAGATCACCGTCAAGGAGATCGAAGCCACCGTTGCGACGATGGCGCGGATCCCGCCAAAGACCATCACCAAGAGCGATGCTGAAGTGCTTGGCAATCTTGACCGCGATATGAAGCGCTTGGTGTTCGGCCAGGATGCGGCGATCTCGGCCCTGGTGTCGGCGATCAAGCTGTCGCGCGCTGGGTTGCGGGAGCCGGAGAAGCCGATTGGCTGCTACCTGTTCTCCGGCCCAACCGGCGTCGGCAAGACCGAGGTCGCCAAGCAATTGGCATCGTTGCTCGGCTGCGAACTGCTGCGCTTCGACATGTCGGAATACATGGAGAAACATACGGTTAGCCGTCTGATCGGTGCGCCTCCGGGCTACGTCGGCTTCGATCAGGGCGGCCTGCTGACCGATGGTATCGACCAGCATCCGCATTCTGTGTTGTTGCTCGACGAAATCGAGAAGGCGCATCCGGATATCTACAACATCCTGTTGCAGGTGATGGACCACGGCAAACTGACCGATCACAACGGCAAAGCGGTGGATTTCCGCAATGTCATTCTGATTATGACCACCAACGCCGGCGCTGCCGACATGGCGAAAGCACCGATGGGGTTCAGCTCGCAGAAGCGCACCGGCGAGGATTCCGAGGCGATCAACAAGCTGTTCACGCCGGAGTTCCGCAACCGCCTCGACAGCACCATCACGTTCGGTGGCCTGCCGCCGGAAGTCATCTCCAAGGTCGTCGAGAAGTTCATCTTCCAGCTCGAAGCGCAGCTGGCCGACCGCGGCGTCACCATCGAACTGTCGGATGGCGCAGCGAAATGGCTGGCCGAGAAGGGCTACGACGAGAAATTCGGCGCGCGTCCGTTGGGCCGCGTGATCCAGGAGCACATCAAGAAGCCGTTGGC
>JAYSVA010000374.1:0-6648 GCA_043718785.1 Hyphomicrobiaceae bacterium | reverse complement strand
GCGGCGGTCGGGCATGCCGCACTGCCCATGTACGCGTTGGTGCACCATACCCGCCGCTACCGCCAGTTCCCCTTACCGGAACTAACCGGATAGGTATGAATCGGTTTTGGGTGAATACCTAGGAGTTTGCCTAGGGAGCTTTAGCAGTGGCTTACTCTAGCGTGCTGGTCCAGTGCAATGTGAGTGAGTTCATGATGGACATTCCCGAGTTTGATTTCAATGGCAACTTGCCACCGGGCGAACACTCGGCAACTTGGTCGGAGCTTGTTGCGCGTTACGGTTACAATCAGCGTCGCTTGGCAATTGTTGGGGACCTGAAGCGCTGGCTTGTCCACGTTCAGGCAGCTGGATGTCGAACAGCATGGATTGATGGAAGTTTCGTCTGCGCAAAGGAAAGTCCTGGCGATTATGACGCTTGTTGGGATTTGACGGGAGTGGACTACACCTTGATTGCCCCCTGCCTATTGAACCGAACCGAGATTGAGGCCAACTTGATCAAGAAGACCTTTGGTGGCGATATTCGTCCTGATCGCGCCAGCCCTCCGGCGTCGATTCAGCACTACTTCAAGTTTTATCAGAGTGATCGGGATGGTAGACCTAAAGGGATCGTTCGTTTGGATCTTCGGAGTCTCGTGTTTTGAAACAAGCTGACAAAGAAGTCTTGTTCACTCGTTATGTCGTTACAAATGAACAATGGTTTTTGTTGTTCAAGGGGCTCTGCGAGGCTGAGGCCGAGCCTAACCCAGACGTTTTGCTGCAAGCGCACATCACGTCATTGAAGACTGATCTGGCGCGCTTGGCAGACGAGCGTGCTGAGCTTTACCGGAAGTTGGATGCGTTCCCGTCGAACGCTAAGTTCGACGAAAATCAATATGGGCGTCTGAACGCATGATTGTGGCGGCACCGCTCCCCTGTTGACATCCTCACCTCGCCGCTTGCCCCTCGCGCAATGATGATTAATGTCGCCCACTTGTCGCCGGAATTTTGCGACACGAGGCAGTTAGATAGATTTGGACGAGGCGCGGATTGCGCCAGTGCAGTGGCGCGTGGCGCCGGGGGCGGCAATGACAGTGAACCGGAACATGACAATGAAACTGGCTGGGCAACGCGCAGGCGCACTTGTAACCTTTGGCATGGTCGCGCTGTCCGCGACAGCGTTTGCCCAAGATGTTAAAAAGCCGGACGCTGGCGTCGTCGGCCAACCGTGGACCGCCAATACCAAGCCAGCGGCACCGACCGGTGGCACCACAGCTGCGGTGTTTGATGCGGCGCAGATCGAGACGATCAAGAAGGTCAGCGGTTATTTCAATACACTCAACACGTTGAAGGGTACGTTTGTGCAGACCAACGCGCAGAACAAGCGCGAGCGTGGCAAGTTCTACGTCAAGCGTCCGGGCCGCTTCCGCTTTGACTATGCCCTGCCGAGCAAGCAAATCATCATTTCGGATGGCAAGTTTCTGGCGATCCAGGACCTCGATCTGAAGAACGAGGATACCTATGAGCTCGACAACACGCCATTCCGCCTACTGCTGAAGAAAGACGTCGATCTCATGCGCGACGCGTTGATCGGCGATGTCCAGGAAGCCGATGATCTGATCGTGATCTCGCTGAAGGACAAGAGCCCGGATGCACCGGGCGCCATCAAGCTGTTCCTTGCCAAGAAGCCAACGCTCGAACTCAAGGAATGGGTGACTAGCGACGCCCAGGGCGGCAACACCCGCGTGGAACTCAGCGAGTTGAACAAGACGGACCCCATCGAAGACAAGCTGTTCGTCAAAGAGATGATGATCAAGCCGCAGTAACTCGCGATAAATCGTCAAAATTGTTGGATTAATCAATGCCCGGGCGCGATTCATGTCAAAATGAGCCCGGGCATTGACGATTTTAAAGGAAATCTAAGTTACGTTCCAGCGAACATCATATTGCGGCCGCCTCACTGCTCGGTGGGCGGGATATTGAATTAGCTTGGACACCACATGGCAAAAGAGACCGATAACATGGGCGTGTCGCCACAATCCGAGGCGCAGCCAGTTCGGCGATTGCGGCAATCCAAGCGCCGCGGACTGTCGATGACGGTGAACCTTGTTGTCGGCGATGTCGTGTCGCACGTCACACTTGAAAACGTATCCGCCACGGGCATGGGCTTGCGTGACTGGTCAGGTCTGACGTGCCCACGTGATGTGCAGGTGCAACTCCCAGACGGCCGGTTGCTGGCAGCTTTGGTATGCTGGGCCGGTAAAGGGCGCATCGGCCTCAAACTGGTTGAGCGGTTGCACCAGGATGACCCGCTGCTTCAGGACCATGCGTCAGTAGGCGGCTGCAGTCCGAAGTCGGTATCTTACAAGTTCGGCCAAGAGTTCACCAAGCCAGGCAGTCGCAATATCCTTGTTGCCGAAGCGCTCCGCTCGGTTGGCCTGGTAATGAAAGGCGTGCTGGAGAAGGCTGGAAACACCGTCGACCTCGTTGAGAACGGCCTCGCGGTAGTCGAAGCGGCTCGCCTGAAAATCTACGATCTGGTGCTGATTGATAGCCAGATTTCGCTGATGCCCGGTGACGTGGCAGCGGCCCGCATCCGCCGCATGCAATCCCAGTCTGGCCAATGTGCCATCATCGCTGTGTCGTCAGATCCCAATGATGCGGAAACCGTCGGGCCCGCTTTTGATGCCCACCTCGTGAAGCCGATCCGCCCAGCTGTTTTGCTTGATCGGGTGGCAGATACCCTGGCCCGTCACGAGCTAAACTCAATGAATTCACTGGTCGGCAAGGTTGCCAATGCGGCGTAACGGGCTGATTCGGCGGGTATGAAACTTGTTAACTAAGACTAAAGTAGTAACATTTCCGTGATTGATGCGTTTTCCCCCTATTGAAAACGACAAAACTGCGCTTAAATCTAGTCATACGAGCGAAGCCACTTTTGATCGGCAGTGCCCCCCGTCTAGCCGATCGGCAGATGCTCGGAGCATCGGAGTCCCTCCCGATGCCTAGCGCTTATGCGCAGCACCCAGTTCCATCCCCCCGGAGCTGGGTGATTTTCTTTGTCTGCTCGAAACTTCAATGAATATTTCGTGCAATTGCGATCCTACCGATTACTCCTCCTAAGCAGGAGGGTCATATTCTGTTGGTCGGACAAATGCGGACGTGCCATTTGATTTCAAGCTGGATTGTGGAAGCAGGCAACGTTCAAGGTGCACTTTGTCAATTTTGGCACGATGAGTAGCAGCTGCCCAAAGCTCCTTGCTGTGCCGACGAAAAGGCGGCGAAATGATCTTCATCCGCTTTTCGGGAAAGTTGGATCGGACAAGTCGAACCGGTCCGAGCAAATCGGAGTCGTTCGTTACCAAGAATGCTTGATCAAAGATCCCGCGATAAGCGTCAGCAACAAGATGCATGGCGATGTTGACGTCAGATTCTTTTTCTTCGCGTACAAGGTAAGTGCTCTTGCAAATTTTGCAGTAACCATCTTTGTTCTTGAACTGCCCAAAGATTGCCTCCACGCCAAAGTGCGCTTGAGCCTTGACAAACTCTCTATGACGCATCTCTCTTTCGCGGTTCCACGTAGGGAACGCAGTAAAGAGTTTAACCGAAACAATTTCGTGCGCCTTGGGGTCGGTAAACTGAGCCATTAGCTCACGCAAGTTAACCCATTTAAGATGGTTCAGAGCGCCACGCGAAGCGCGGTTAGCCTCATCGATTGCGTGATAAATATTGAAACCGTCAATGTAGCAGGCCACCTTGATCATGGTGAAGCATCCCCCAAAACAAAAATGCCACGAGTCCAAGGACCCGTGGCTGGCGACAACCTAGACGGTTGCCGGGATGCTGGTCCCATTCTTAGACATGCGAATCGTTAAGGTCAAGTTAACATGTTGGTAATTTCTTTTGAAGGAACTAGGCGTGGCTCCTTTGCCCGTTCACTCCTGAAACACCGGATGCACTAGAACCAGTCCAGGTGCCCGGTGCCACAGTTGACGGTTATCTGGTGGTAATTTTTGGTCCAGGCGCATGGTTGTGCATAGTGATGTGAGTGCCGAACACATGATGGCAGTTGCGTCACTTGGTGTTCCTTTTCGCGGGCACGTAGATTGGGTGGGGAGGGACTATCAGCGGCTCGTTTGATTTGAGCGCTGGGACGTGAGGTGCCAGTTGACTTATTACATTCCGTAACGTGGGACTGAAGAAGTTAGTGATCTGCACATCAGTGGGGGTAACGTTTGTCGTCAAGCTTTGCTTGAAGGTCGACTAACTGACCATAGATTGATTGTAACTGCTGCACTGTGATTGTCATCGCGAAGTCCTTCGTTGTTGGTCGGCGACAACACCAACTGCCGCGATTCGGGCGAAAGCAGGGCACCTATACAACACGTGATCTAGCCCAGTGATGATGTTGCGCTGCGTCTGCTGCCTGGAGTTGTGTGTTTTTCTTTGTCTAGCCACCATCCTCAACCCAGCCATCCGCTCGTGCGCGTTGCCATCACGGGTGATGCCGCGCACAACAATACTGGATGAGTTGATTGCGTGGGGGCATCTAATGGCAGGGCTGTATTTTGAGGCGTTCGAGATTGGGCGGGTGTTTGAGCATGAGATCCGGCGCACCGTCACTGAGATGGACAACACGCTGTTCTCTTGCCTGACGCACAATCCGCAGCCGCTGCACATCGACCACGATTTCGCCAGCAAGACCGAGTGGGGCAAACCGCTGGTCAACAGCCTGTTTACGCTCGGTCTGATGATTGGCATTTCGGTCGGCGACACGACGCTTGGCACCACGGTGGCTAACCTAGGCATGACTGACGTGGTGTTCCCGAAGCCGGTGTTTCATGGCGATACCATCCACGTCACCACCGAAGTGATGGCCAAGCGCGAGAGCAAATCGCGCGGTGATGCTGGCATCGTCGACTTCCTGCACAAAGCCATCAATCAGCGCGGCGAAATTGTTGCGCAATGCCGCCGTCAGGCGTTCATGCGCAAAACGCCGGCCAGTACTTTGGCCAGCACGCCAGTCAAGGGAGCTTAAGTCATGCGGTCATTCCTGTTCATTCCCGGCGATAGTGAGCGCAAGCAAGCCAAGGCCATGGATACCGGCGCCGATGCGCTGATCCTCGACCTTGAGGATTCCGTCGCGCCGAGCCGCAAAGCCGTGGCGCGTGAAATGACCCAGGCGTTCCTAGCGACGCATGTGCCGAACCAGAGCCGCCCGTATTTGCTGGTGCGCATCAACAGCCTGGAAACGCCGTATTGGGCCGATGATCTGGCGGGCGTGATGGCTGGGAAGCCGGATGCGATCCTGCTGCCGAAACCGCGCAACGGCGAGGATGTGCAGCGCCTCAGCGTCGCCCTCGATCATGCCGAAGCGACGGCCGGGATAGCGGTTGGCAGCACCCGCATTTTCGTCATCGCCACTGAAGTGCCGATGTCCGTGCTGCATATGCCGAGCTACGTCGATTGCAGTGCCCGCCTCGAAGGCCTGACCTGGGGTGCGGAAGACCTGGGTGCGGAAATTGGCGCGGTGACGAACCGCCGCCCGGATGGCACCTGGACATCGCCGTTCCAGCTGGCTCGCGACATGACGCTGTTCACCGCCACCGCCGCCAAAGTGCATCCCATCGACACCGTGCATGTCAACTTCCGCGACCTCACCGACTTAAAGCGCGAATGCATGGAAGCGGCGCGTGATGGCTTCACCGGCAAAATGGCCATCCATCCGGATCAGGTGGCGGTGATCAATGCCGCCTTCACGCCCTCGAAAGCCGAAATTTCCCGCGCTGAGCAGATTTTGGCGCTGTTCGCCGCTAACCCGGGTTCCGGGGCGCTGTCGATGGACGGGCAGATGATCGACATCCCGCATTTCCGCCATGCCGAACGCACCATGGCGCGGGCCAAATTGGCGAAACTTGCGTGATTTCGAAGAAAAATTGAAAAAACTTATCCCCGCCCTCTGCAGTCATGAGACTCTGTCCGGGTCCATTGACGGCTGCGTGGCCACGCAACTGTCAACACCGGGCACGGTTGGGTGATTTGATAGGCTGGGCAGGGCCCTGCTCAGTTGTCAAATCGTCCGGCTGAAGGGCTCTTTGACATTGTGAACTAAGGCCCGCCCACTCCCGCCGTCGTTTAGGAGAAAGAGAACCTGTGTCTGCCGAGGTTTGAGTGTAGCGGGCCCAAATTCGCCTATTCTGCCGCCTCGGCAATGGCGTCCGCAGTGCCGAAGCGCAGGGCGAAATCCTGGCGAACGTGGCGGGCCAGCTCGTTGGCGATGTCGCTGGCGCCGTTGGTCGGCAGGTAGAGGTTGACCAGGAACTCCGGCAATGGTGGCAGACCGGACTTGGCGTCGAGGATCTGCAGGTTGTTTGGCACCGAGTCCTCCAGCAATGCGCCGACAGCAATGCCCGCCGCAAGCGCCGCATTGATGGCGTCCTGGTTGGACACTTCCAAAGCATAGCGCCAATCCAGTTGGGCATTGCGCAAGGCTTCCAGCACCACTGGGCGGAACCGGCAGGTGCGGCTGCCGATGGAGACGGGCAGCGGCCGCTGCTTGTGGGCATCACCGCCGGGAGTGCCGACCCAGACCAGCCGGTCGCGGCGCAGCAGGTGGGCACCGGGTGCGGTGGTGCTGTCGGTACTTAGCGTCAGGTCGACGGTGCCGTCGGC
>JAYSVA010000373.1:0-6657 GCA_043718785.1 Hyphomicrobiaceae bacterium | reverse complement strand
CTCGCTACATCGCGCCGAAGGGGTCCGTCGCGCTTGATGGCACGTCGTTGACCATCAACGAAGTCAGCGGTAATCGCTTTGGGGTCAATCTGATACCCCATACCTTGACGGTGACCACGTGGGGGCAGAAGCTGGTCGGCCAACCTGTTAATCTCGAAGTCGACGTGTTCGCGCGCTATGTTGCGCGGCTGATGGAGTTCCGCCAGTGAGCGAGAGTAAGACCAAAGATCTCAAGACGGCGGTCTACAAGGAAGGCCATGGCTTCCTGTCGTCGACGGCTGATATCATCGAGGACATGCGCAATGGCCGGATGGTCATTCTGGTCGATGCCGAAGACCGCGAGAACGAAGGCGACCTCGTTATTCCGGCGCAGATGGCGACGCCGGATGCGATTAATTTCATGGCCAAGCACGGGCGAGGCCTGATCTGCCTGTCGCTGACGCAGCAGCGCGGTGAGCAACTGCGCCTGTCCAGCATGGTACCAACGAACGCCTCACGCACGGGAACCGCCTTCACGGTCTCAATCGAGGCCCGGGAAGGCATCACCACTGGAATCTCGGCGCATGACCGGGCTCGCACCATCGCCACGGCCACCGATGGCAGCAAAGGCCACGACGATATTGTATCGCCCGGCCACGTTTTCCCGCTGATCGCCCGAGATGGCGGCGTTTTGGTCCGCGCCGGACACACCGAAGCCTCCATTGATCTAGCCCGCTTGGCTGGCCTGTCACCCTCTGCCGTGATTTGCGAGATCATGAACGATGACGGCACGATGGCGCGAATGCCGGACCTCGTATCGTTTGCGCAGCGGCACGGCCTGAAGATCGGCACGATCGAGGACTTGATCGCATTCCGCCTGAACAATGACCGCATCGTCAAACGCGTGGTGACGCGCGAGATCGAAAGCGTACACGGTGGCAAGTTTGATCTACATGTCTACGAAACCGCCATCGATGCCAGCGAGCATTTGGCGCTTGTCAAAGGCGACCTGAGCAAACCCGGCCCAGTGTTGGTTCGCGTCCATGCTGTCAATGCTTTGGCCGATTTACTCGGCATCCGTGTCGAAAGCGGCACGCCGAGTGAGGGTGGATCGCTGATCGAGAAATCGATGCGGATGATCGAGGCCGAAGGGCGTGGCGTGGTTGTGCTGATCCGTGATCTCCGGCCGAAATCTGTGTCCGACGGCATTGCAGCGCGGGCTGGGCGGCCGAAGAAAGACGGTAAGCCTGCCGGTCAGGAACGGCGCCTTGTTGAGATCGGCATCGGTTCGCAAATCTTGCGTGATCTCGGCGTGCGCGATATGGTCCTCTTGTCCAACTCACCGGCCTCGGTATACGTCGGGCTCGAAGGCTACGGCCTCAAGATCTTAGAAACCCGCAAAATCGAATAGAGGTAACCCATGGTCGGAAGGCCGATTCTTGGGGTGAAGAAGCCCGCGCCGACGCTGCCGACCTCATCGTCGGGGCGGATGCGCCATCGCGTGTTGATCATCGATGCTCGCTATTACGAGGCGATTGCCGATGAGCTCGTTCGCGGTGCGATTGCCGAGCTGGAAGCGCAAGGCTGTGGTTTTGAGCGCATCATCGTGCCGGGTGCCCTGGAGATCCCGCAGGTATTGGCAGCGGCAGTCAAAGCGGGTGTGACACCGCTGGACGCACCGAATGCGCGGTTTGCCGGCGCTATTGCGCTCGGCTGCGTCATTCGCGGCGAGACCTCGCACTACGACACGGTCTGCAACAACGCCAACCATTGGCTGATGGATGTCGCCGTGCGCCATAGCGTGCCCATGGGTAATGGCATCCTGACCGTTGAGAACGAAGCACAGGCGATGGAGCGGGCCAAGGGCGGACGCGATGGCAAGGGCGGCGATGCGGCGCGTGCCTGTCTGCGCTTAGTTGAGGTGGCGCGCAGCTTCCACGGACAGAATTCATGACCCCGCGCGAAATCAAACCTGAAGCGCTGACCACCGTTCGCCCGCGTAGCCGCTCGCGGTTGGCAGCTGTTCAGGCGTTGTATCAAATGGATCTGGCCGGCACCGACTTGAACGAGGTCATTGAGGATTTCACGCAACTGCGGTTTGCTGCTGGTCCGCCGCCAGGTGCCAACGATGTTGTCGACGCTGATGCGAACAACGCACTGGTTGGCGCAGATCCGCAGTTCTTCGCCGAACTGTTGCGCGGCGTGGTGCGGCGGCAACGCGATATTGACCCGTTGGTTGACACGCAGTTAGCCTCGGGTTGGCGACTGGCGCGGGTAGATTCAATTTTGCGCGCGACCTTGCGTTCGGGCACCTTTGAGTTGATGGAGCGAACTGACGTGCCCGGCCGCGTGATCATCAGCGAATATGTCGATGTCGCCAAAGCTTTCTTCCATGACGATGAGCCGAAAGTTGTCAATGGCGTGCTCGACCGCCTAGCCAAGCGGCTGCGTGTTGAGGAATTTAAAGGGCGGGCATAACCACAGCGGGTTTCGATATGGATCGCGGACTTATCACACCACGCGCCCCTGATCCCGCCGATATTGCGGGCTTACTGTCGCTCAATGCGGCGAACGAAACTGAGCTTTCACCGCTCGATCATGCAGGGCTGCAGCGCCTGATGGCCTCGGCGCTATATTGTGGTGTGATGGGTCCAGTTGGTGCGCCTTTAGGGTTCCTGATTGTGCTGGACCAGGACGCGCCTTACAGCAGCCCGAACTTCTTATGGTTCCGCGCTCGTCTGGACCGGTTCGCTTACATTGATCGCATCGTCATTGACGAGGCCGCGCGCGGTGCGGGCTATGCCCAACAGCTTTACGCCGCAGCCTTCGCCGCAGTCAGGCAGCGAAACCACTCGGTGCTGTGCTGCGAAATTAATCAGACGCCCCCGAACCCGGCCTCGGACCGTTTTCATGCTCGTCTTGGGTTCACAGCGGTTGGACAGGCGGAATTGCCTACACCACCCGGGCGGCCAGAAAAGATCGTGCAGTATCTACAGGCGTCGATCTGACAATATGCTCAACGTGATGAATTATAAGTAAATCATCTTTTTTAGAATATTTACGAGTTGTCAATAGCTTGAGCGCATATTCGGGCTTGTTCAGACGGTGACGAGCATCATCGGGTTGGACGGGAGCCTACCTCTGCATCATGCAGGCAACATTTGGGAGTTGAGTTATGAAGAACCTTTTCGCACGTTTCATGAACGATGAGTCCGGCGCAACCGCAATCGAGTACGGCCTGATCGCCGCTCTCATCGGCGTGGGCATCATCGTTGCCGCCACCAACCTCGGCACCATGCTGAGCACCACCTTCAACACGATCGAAGTAAAATTGAGCCAAGCCAACGCAAAAGTGAAGTGATTTGGACTGATGTCCAAGTTGCAATCAGCCGCTCGATCCGAAAGGATCGGGCGGTTTTCATTTATGCAGCGCCGTTGAGGGTGTATTCACCGTGTAAACGAAACGTCGGCAAAATCTATTTTACCCTTATTGGAGTCAGTACTCGTTAAAACATTTAATCCATACTCAGAGTGTAACACTCATACACCGTCACCCAGGCATCGATAGGCAAGCTATGATTCCAAGGTTCAACTACTTTCGCAATGATGAAGCTGGTGCGACTTCGATCGAGTATGCGCTGATCGCTGTCCTGATCTCAATTTTTATCATCGGCGCAGTTACCAGCTTGGGAGCTGAGGTGCATGCGTTGTTTAATAAGGTTGATACAACGGTGTCGTCAGCCATCGTTAAAGTATGACTACTGCACCAGTTGGGGCCCAAAATGTTCGAAAGTCCGTTGATTTTGATCTTCCCACTGGCAATGGCATTTGCCGCTGCCATGGACTTGCTTACAATGACTATTCCGAACCGAGTTTCGGTTCTGTTGGTTGCCAGTTTCGGGATCATTGCATTCGTTGTGAACCCTTCTTGGTCTGTTCTCAGTAATCATCTTATGGTTGGCGCTGTTGTTTTTGCTATTTCAATAGGCATGTTCGCGATGGGCTGGCTGGGAGGCGGTGATGCAAAACTGTTACCGGCTGCGAGCCTATGGATTGGTCCAGATCTACTAGGTAACTATCTGGTCTGCGTTGGGCTTCTTGGCGGCGTTCTGGCACTTGTTCTGCTCCGCTACCGTAGTGTCGCCGTGCTGCCGGAGTGGCTCGGCCGGCAAGCTTGGGCACTGCGCCTCCACCAGGAGAACGGTGGGATCCCTTATGGTGTAGCGCTCGGTGCGAGTGCCATGATGTTCTATCCCCAGACCGTTTGGTTTTTGGCGCTTTCGCACTGACTGATCACATAAAACGTTTCAGAATTTATCGCCGATTAACGCGATGTTGAGATGTTTACGCCATAGTGGGGACAGCTCGGGTTGTCCGGTGGGTTTAAAGAGGCTGGTTGCACCATGAAACAGGCACAGTTAATCGGTATTGGCGTGGCGGGTGTTGCCGCTTTAGCGGCATTCGTAATTATGGGCAAAGTCGTCAATAAGCCAGCACCGCAAGCCAAGGTCATTGACCGCGTTGTCGATTCGGTGCGGGTGCTTGTTGCCCGCTCGGATCTCCCACTGGGTTCAATCACAACCGAACAAAGTTTCCGTTGGCAGGATTGGCCCAAAGACGCCATCAGCCCAAGCTTTATCACGAGCGCCTTGAAGCCTGCTGCCGATAAAGACTATGCGAATTTCATCGCGCGTTCGCCCATATTGACGGGTGAACCAATCACTGACAGCAAAGTCATCAAGTCTGGTTCGGGCGGCGTCCTCGCGGCCATTCTACCGCCAGGTTTGCGCGCCGTTTCGACGAAAATTAGCGAACAGTCAGCCGCCGGCAAACTCATACTGCCCAATGATCATGTCGACCTGATCCTCATTCAACGCAAACGCGGCGGTAAAGGTGGCGAGGAAATCAGCGCTGATACAATGTTCCGAAACGTCCGCGTTTTGGCAATCGGTCAAAACCTCGAAACGAAAGATGGCAAGAAATCGGCCGAAGGCAACGTGGCCGTGCTGGAGATGACGCCGAAGCAGTCGGAAATGTTGGCACTTGCCAACACGATGGGTGAAATTTCCTTAGCTCTCCGTTCAGTTGCCGATTTGAGCGGCGATGGTCCCGAATCGCTGAGCAAGCAAGCTGAACGCAGTGGCTCCGTACGAGTGTTGCGCTACGGTGTAAAGTCGCGCGTTTATGGCGCGAGCCAGTAGAAAGAAACGATATCGTAACCTTGTTGGGCGATAGTCAGAATAGTTCGTTCTGTGCGGTTTCAGAACCTGCAGTTCTCCAGGATAGCGAGTAAAATTGCGTATGTAATGCGTCAGCGTCTGCGTGCACCTTGTAATTAGGGCCGGTCTAGAGGTTGGCAATCATGCGAAAGTCTTTAAAATTAGTCACAGGCGCGCTCATGCTCGCCACCGTCGGGACCTCAGCACCACCGCTGCTTGCGGGCCCGCCGAACCGTTCACCAGCAAACATAAATGATCTTGTGCCTGAGAAGGGCGTCATTCGTGTCACTGAAAAAGACAAATCCAGTTCCAAGCGGCTTTTGCTTGGAAAAGGAAAGTCAGTGCTTATTGAATTTTCGCGGGAATTGCGCGACGTCTTGGTGGGCGATCCGGAGAAAGTTGATGCGGTGGTGCAGACCTCCAGCCGCGTTTTCATGATTGCGAAAAAGACAGGTTCAACCAACGCGTTCTTCTTTGATGCGGCTGGTGAGCAGATCTTGTCTATCGAACTTGTGGTTGGCGCCGATCTTTCGTCATTGGACGATCTGCTGAACCGCTTGGTTCCTGGATCGCAGGTAAAGTCAGAGCTCGTCGGCAGCGCCGTCGTGCTAACTGGATCAGTTCGCACGCCCGGCGATAGTGCTCGCGTGGCTGATATGGCAACGCAGTTTGCCAAAGCCAATCAGAACGACTTGACCTCAACTTTCTCCAGCCAGATGACGTCGACGCCAGGTGGCGGCTTCACGTCGACGTCTTCGGGCGGCGGCGGTGGCGGCAATAGTGGCGCGCCGCAGATCATTAACATGATGACGATTCAGGGCGAAGATCAGGTGATGCTGCGCGTGCAGGTCGCCGAAGTTCAGCGTACAATTCTCAAACAATTCGGCATCGATCTCGCAGCTTCGATCCAGTCTGGTAGCTTCGCGACTGGAATCGTGTCGGGCGGCCTCACGGCCTTGGACAACCTGGGTATGAACGCACTGGCAGCTAGGCCTGGTTTGGTGACGCAGAACACCGGCGGTACGAATAGCACTTGGCAGAACGGCAATGGTGCTGTCCGCCAGGCGTTACGTGCTCTCGAACGCGATGGTTTGATTAAAACTCTGGCTGAGCCGAATTTGACTGCGGTTTCGGGTGAAACTGCCAAGTTCCTGGCTGGCGGCGAAGTTCCATTCACGACGTGCTTTCCCGCAACCGGATGCACGACCATGTTCAAAGAATACGGCATTGGGTTGGTGTTCACACCTGTTGTCCTGTCGGAAGGCAGGATTAGTTTGAAGATCGAAACAGAAGTCAGTGAACTCAGCACCGACGGCGCGACGGCTGGGGTCCTCGCATTGAAGAAGCGATCAGCCAAATCTACGGTCGAATTACCGTCTGGTGGGTCAATTGCGATGGCCGGCCTTATCTCGGAAACGACGCGGCAGTCTGTTGAAGGTTTTCCAGGCCTGAAAGATGT
>JAYSVA010000372.1:0-3061 GCA_043718785.1 Hyphomicrobiaceae bacterium | reverse complement strand
CCACACTGCGCCCCTATCGCACCACCACACCTTGCCCCGGCTGTGGATCACGCCGCCGCCCCGTTGCCCCGCACACCCGCCCCGCCTAGGGTCTGCGCATGGCGATCCTGATCATCACTGAAAAAACTAGTCAGGCGCGGGACCTTCGGGCGGCGCTTGGTGACCGTTACGGGCAAATTTTGCCGGCCGAGGGGCATCTCCTGCGGCTGGCGGAGCCGCACGAGGTCAAACCGGACTGGAAGAGCTGGGCCAGCATTCTGCTGAAGCCGGACGGGCTGTATCCGACACGCGCCGCCACCGAAGGCAGCAAGACGTCGAAACTCAACGCCATCGCCATGGCGCTGAAGACCTGTGATTCGGTGATCTTAGCGACCGACTGCGACCGCGAAGGTCAGCTGATCGGCCAGGAAATCCTCGAGCATCTGAAGTATCGCGGCAACGTCCAGCGGGCGCTGTTCACGGCGCAGGACCCAAAGTCGCTGCAGCAAGCGTTCGCGAAACTCAAGCCGAACAAGGAGCTGCGGCCCCTGTATGATGCGGCGGTGGCGCGGCAGCAGGCCGACCAGATTTTCAACCTGTCGCTAACCCGCACCGCCACCCGCCAGCTGATGACGCGCGGCGTCAAAGGCGTGATCGGCATCGGTCGGGTCAAAACGCCAACACTGGCCATCGTCTGCCTGCGCGAGATCGAAATCCGCGACTTCAAACCGGACGACTATTTCGAGATCGTCGCCACCGCCAAAGCTGGAACCAAAGACGAGGCGGGTACGTTCCAAATGCGCCACGCACCGCCGGTCAAACACCGCATCCGCGACAAAGCACTGGCCGACGCGATTGCTGCGGCGGCCAACAAATTCGCCGGACCTGTCGCCGTGTCGGTGGAGCATCGCCGCCAAGCGCCGCCGAAGCTGTATGACCTGCCCAGCCTACAGAAAGTCTGCGGTCAACGCTGGGGCTGGACCGCCGACAAGACGCTGTCCGTCGCCCAAGCGCTGTATGACGGCGATGGCAAGAAGGTAATCACCTATCCGCGCGCCGAAGCCCGCCACCTCGCCGAGAACCAGATCGCCGATGTCGGCCCTATCGTTGCGGCGATGACGCGGCTGCGTGGCTTTGCCCACCTGGAGATCGACCCGCCGGTGATCCGGCGCGGCAAGTCCGGCCATTTTTGTGATCGTGCGCTGGAAGGCGTCTCGCATCATGCGGTCATCCCCAACGTCAACGTGATGGACAGCCTCGAGGGGCGGCTGGCCCGCCTCAGTGACGACGAGAAGCGGC
Organism: Hyphomicrobiaceae bacterium; assembly: GCA_043718785.1. Lineage (GTDB taxonomy): Bacteria > Pseudomonadota > Alphaproteobacteria > Rhizobiales > Hyphomicrobiaceae > JAYSVA01. The sequence continues at coordinate 1,783 of JAYSVA010000372.1, read as the reverse complement.
TGTTCGCGTTGATCTGCCGGTCATATCTGGCCGCCGTGATGCCAGACTTCGAATACCGCCAAACCGTCGTCACTATGCAAGTGCCGGTGGCTGAACTGGCGCCGATCCACGGCCCCGGTGCTAAGGCCGAATTTCGGGCCGTTGGTCGCATTCCGCTGGTGCAAGGCTGGAAAGCCGCGTTCGGTTCAGCCGAGCCGGAGTCAGATAAGTCAGGCAAGGATGCCAAGAAGGGCGATGACGACACCGAGCAGTTATTGCCCAATCTGAGCGACGGCCAGACCGCGACGCTGACCCGCCCAAAAGTGCAGGCCAAGGTAACTGTGCCACCGCCGCGCTACAACGAAGGGACGTTGGTCGACGCGATGCAGAACGCCTGGCGCTTCGTCAAAGACGAGGCGCTTCGTGAACGCCTGAAAGAGGCCAAAGGCATCGGCACGCCAGCCACACGCGCACAGATCATCACGGGATTGAAACGGCAGAACATGCTGGAAGCGAGCGGCAAGCTGGTGGTGCCGAGTGCGGCCGGGCTGCAACTGTTCGAAGTGCTGCGCAGCGCCGCCCCCGCGCTCGTTGATCCGGGCACCACCGCGATCTGGGAGATGCGGCTCGACGACGTGGTGCTGGGCAAAGCCGACTTCCGCGCCGTCATCGACGAGATCGCCGACGAAGCCAACCGGATGATCACCATCCTGCGCGCCCACACCGGCACGACGGTGGACCTGCAGCAGGCAGCAGCCGGCAGCAAGGGGAAGCGCAGCACCTATGGCAGCGCCGACCGCAAGCCTGCTGGCCCACGCACGACCGCCCGCAAACCGGCGAGCAGGAACGCTGGCTCCGATGGCGATATGCCGAAGCGCGCTCGCAAACCAGCGGCAACTGCCACCAAGGCACCGGCCCGCAGCGCACCACCAAACCGTGCGCCTGCTGATCGCGGCCCGCCCGATTATGCGTATGATGATATGCCGAACTACGTTGGGCCATCTTACGACCGATCAGACTATGATCGCACCTCGCAGGATCGATCGTCTGCAGTGAGCGACATGGCCCGACGCGGCCCGGTGGAGCGCTTCGCGTCAAACCCAACCGGAGCCGCAAAATCGGCAGGCAGGGGGGCTGCGAAACCACCCACAGAGAAGATGATCGCGTTCGCGCAGAAGCTCGCCAAGTCTACCAACGCCGAGCTGCCGAAGGGCTACGACCGCGACTTCGAAACCTGCCGCCGCTTCCTGGATCAAAATTCTGGCCAAAACTCTGGCCAGAATTCGGGGCGCTGATCTGCAGGGTGCGCGATTGCATTCACGGCCAAGTTAAGTTGTACTGCCGGTAACGCCACTTTTGAGGATCGCACCATGACGACCGCCCCTGCAACGACCGCCGCTAAACCACGCATGCTGGAAGGTAAAGTCGCCATTGTCACCGGCGCGGGCGGCGGCATCGGTCGCGAGATCGCCACCGCGATGGCCGAAGCCGGTGCCAGCGTACTGATCAACGACATCGGCGCCTCGCTGTCCGGCAAAGGCGAACAGTCCGCCACCCCGGCCCAGCAGACCAAGCAGATCATCGAACAGCGCGGCGGCAAGGCGGCCATCAACACCGATAGCGTCAGCAGTTGGGCCTCGGCGCAGAACATTGTCGCCGACGCGATCAAAGCGTTCGGGCGCGTCGATATTGTCGTCAACAATGCTGGCATCCTGCGCGACGTGATCTTCCACAAGATGACGCCAGAGGATTGGACTTCTGTCATTGACGTGCACCTGAACGGCTCGTTCTATGTGTCGCGCGC
>JAYSVA010000371.1:0-3064 GCA_043718785.1 Hyphomicrobiaceae bacterium | reverse complement strand
GTGAAGGTGGATGTGGCCGTAGCAGCCGAAGTCAAAGCGATGATCGACGGCACGGTTGCCGCGTTTGGTCGCCTCGACATTCTGTTCAACAATGCGGGCTACGGCATCACCGGCTCAGTAGTTGAGACGGCCGAGGATGACTGGGACGCGCTGATGGCCGTCAACGTCCGCGGTGTCTATCTCGGGTGCAAATACGCCATTCCGCATATGGCCAAGCAGGGCGGCGGGGCCATCGTCAACACGGCGTCGACAACCTCCGTCGCGGGCATCAAAGACCGCGCCGCCTACGTCACCAGCAAGGGCGCGGTGGCCGCCATGACGCGGGCGATGGCGCTCGATCATGTGCACCAGAACATCCGCATCAACTGCGTCGCACCCGGCACGATTGAGAGCCCGTACTTTGCAAAAATTCTAGCGAAAGCGGATGATCCGGTGGCGCTGCGGCACGCGCTCGAAGTGCGGCAGCCGATGCTGCGGCTGGGCACGCCCGACGAAATCGCCAAAGCCGTGCTGTTTCTCGCCAGCGACGACGCCTCGTTCTGCACCGGCTCCACCCTATTCGCCGACGGCGGCTGGACGGCGCGGTGACTATTCCGCCGCTTGTGCTTCTTCCTTGATCAATGTCTCGCCCGGCCGGACGTGGCTGAAGATCACCGGTTCGGTGGTGATGGCGAGTTGGCCTGCCGCGTCCTGGCGGACAACGGTGTAGCGCGATGTTGCGAGATCGCCCGCGTCGGGGAAGTCGTCGCGGTAGTGCGAGCCGCGGGTGTTCTCGCGGGTGAGGGCGGCTTTGGCGATGACCTTGGAGATCTCGATCTGGGAGCGCAGGTTGAGCCAGTCGGCCCAGGTCATGTTGAAGGCGCGGTCACCATCGGCAACACCCATGGCCAGCAGCTCGGTTTCGAGCGCTTCGACCTTACCGAGACCGCGTGTCATGCCTGCGGCTTCGCGGATGATGCCGACATCATCCCACATTGTGTTGAGCAGGTTTTCGCGCAGGCGGTTGAGATCGCCTGTCGGCTTGCGGAACGGCTCAGTAGCTCGCTCCAGTTCAGCGGCCAGCATGTCCTCGTCGGGCGCGCGGAAGTGTGAGTGCTGGGCGATCCAGCCGGGCATCACGTCGCCGGCGATGCCGCCGAACACTGTGGAGTTGGCGACGCCGTTGCCGCCCAATCGGTTGGCACCATGCATGCCGCCTGCGTCTTCGCCAGCGACGAACAGGCCGGGCAGTTCCGTGGACGTGTCGACGTTGCAGATCAGGCCGCCCATGAAGTAGTGCGCGGTCGGTACAACTTCGACCAGTCCGCCCGCCAGATCGAAGCCGCAGTCGGCGCAGCGCTCGACCATGCCCTTGAACTGCTTGGCGACGTTGGCGGGGCCAAGGTGCCCCATGCTGATGTGTAGGCCGCCGTTCTTGGTGGTGCGTCCGGCGAGCATTTCGCGGTACATCGATTGCGAAACGAGATCGCGGGTCGCCCGCTCGGCGCGCGGGTGGTAGTTGAGCATGAAACGCTCGCCCTGGCCATTGAGCAGATAGCCGCCAGCGCCGCGCAGGCCTTCCTCGATGATGGTGCCGGTCATGCGGCTTTCAGCGCCGGCGAGAACGCCGGTTGGATGGAACTGCACCATCTCCATGTCGCGCAGCGGCAGGCCGAGGCGTAGCGCCATGGCCAGGCCGTCCATGCTCTTGTCGCCGGAGGGTGTATGATAACGGTACATCGTCGGCCCGCCGCCAGTCGCCAGCAGCACAGCTTTGGCTTCGATATAGCGGAAAGTGCCAGTGCGGATGTTCAGCATCAGCACGCCGGACAGCGCTTCGCCGTGCCGGTCCTTGATCAGGGCGACGGCGCGGTGCTCCTCCAGCCGGTTGATGGGCCGCGCCCAAACCTGCTCCATCAGCCGGTTGATGATCTCGATGCCGGTCAGGTCGCCCTTGTGCACGGTGCGGTCGAAGGTCTGCCCGGCGAACGCCTTGCCGTGCAGCGTGCCATCGGGATTGCGGTCGAAGAAGCAGCCGATCTCGTTCTCAAGTTCCTGCACGCGCTCGATGGCTTTGGTCACCAGTGTCCAGGCCAGCTCCTGGTTCGGCAGCCACTTGCCGCCGTCGAGCGTGTCCATAAAATGGCGCTCAACGCTGTCGCCCTTGTGCAGCGCGACGTTGTAACCGCCTTGCACCATGCGTGTACAGCCGGATTTGCCGAGCAGCCCCTTGGTTGCCACGGTGACGTCGAGGTGAGGGGCGGCTTTGTGGGCGTGCAGGGCCGCGAACAAGCCTGCCCCGCCAGAGCCAAGGATCAGGATATCGGTGCGCGAACGTTCGATTGTGGTTGGCATCAGAGTATCCGGATCAGAAATAGCAGGCCCAGTGCGACAGCAGCGGCAAAGCTGAGCCAGACGAGGCGGCGCTGTGTCGGCTGCCAGCTGCCGAATTCAACGGCGAGGATGCGCAAGCCGCCGAGCAGATGCACGGCGAGCAGCCCGACCAGCACGCCCTCGGCGATTTTGATGATCGGCTGCTCGCCGAACTTGAGGAACTGGCCAAGCTTCGCCTCCCCCTCCAGCGCCAGCCCAAGCGCCAAAAAGTGCAGCGGCAAAAAGCACGCCAGCAGAATGCCGGAGAGGCGATGGATCAGCGCCGCCAGCCACAACGCGTCCCGTCGATAGGCGGCGTTGTGGGGACGTGTGGAAGTGCTCACGGGCATAGTCGCTCCAATCCACCAGCGTCGGCCGGTTTCAGCCCGGTTCTCTCGTATCTCTCCGTCCCTCCCCCCTCGAGGGCAGGGCAATCGCATATGACGTTAAGTCTTGCTCGATCCTGCCGGTTTTCGCCTCCTCCCCCTTGAGGGGGGAGGACAACGATGGCTTCGCGAAGCGATGCCGTCGTGAGGTGGGGGTGACTTCGAGCGAACAGGACTCGCGGAACAAAGTCACCCCCACCTCGCACGGCAAGTTCGATTTTCGTGAAGTACGAAAATCGAGCCGTGCTGTCCTCCCCCCTCAAGGGGGAGGAGGAGAAAAACCGCGACGGTGTGCGCGCGGCGAGTTCATATGCGATAGCCCTGCC
>JAYSVA010000038.1:0-2144 GCA_043718785.1 Hyphomicrobiaceae bacterium | reverse complement strand
GCCAGAACAGCGTCAGCACCACCGCGCACAGGAACAGCAGATGATGCAGGTGCGTCCGCTCGGCCTTCCAGTCGGCGGTGAACGCCTGCGGGCGGCAGAACATCGTCAGGGCTAGCAGGATCGGGTATTCGAACACTTCGGAGAACAGCTTCGGCGCGATCAACCCGGTGAACAGACCGCCAAGTCCGCCGCCAAGCGACATCAGCAGATAGAACTCGGTGAGGTGGCGCGCATCCGGTCGGGCCTCGTAGAGGGTGCGGTGCGCCACCATCGCCGAGGTGAAAAACACCGCCCCGCCAATGCACGCCGATACAACCCAGTTGTGATGCGCTGACCGTGCCAGCTCAAACAGTGCCGTGACGACAGCCGCCAGATGCAGCAGTAGAAGCACCTGCGGCGGGATCAGCGCGGTGTCGCGGAACACCAGCACGAACGTCAGCAGATAAATCGCCAGCGGGATCACCCAGATCAACGGGGCCGAGGCAACGTCGGTGGCGACGTGCGTCGTGAACGCGGTGAGCAGGGCTGACGGCACAAACGCCAGGCCGATCCATTTCAGCCGCTGGCCCATGGTGATGGCGGCGGCGGGTTCCTCGACGTCCGTGCGTTCATCGGCTAGCGGAGCGTCGGCCGAGCGCACGAACCAGTAGCACACACCGATGGCCCCGATCAGTGCGACGAAGCCGATGCCCCAGCCCCGGCTGAGCGCGGTGAGGCCGAATTTCGGCTCCAGCACGAACGGAAAGGCGAGCAGCGCGATCAGGCTGCCCAGGTTCGAGGCGGCGTAGAGAAAATACGGGTCGCGCGCGTGCTTGGTGCCGGAGGCTGCGAACCAGCTTTGCAGCAGCGGCGCGTTGGCGGCAACGGCCATGAACGGTAGGCCAACGGCGACGGCGAACAGGCCGAGTTGCCAACGATACGGTTCGCCCGGCGGCGGTTCGCCCCAGTGCGCGGGCAGGCCGATGGGCAGGGCCAGCAGCGCCAGCAAGGCGAGGCCCAAGTGCAGGAACCCGGCGACGCGGATGCTAGCAAACCGCCGCAGCAGATGCGCCCAGCAGTATCCGGCCAGCAGCGCGCCTTGGAAGAAGCACATTGCTACCGCCCACACCGACGGCGAGCCGCCGAGCACCGGCAACACCATTTTGGCGAACAGCGGCTGGATCGAGAACAACAGCAGCGCCGACAGGAACGTGGTCAGCGTGAATAGGGCGACAAACGGCCAGTCTGACCGTGCGCCGACGTCGGGTGACTGGTCTGGCAAGCCGTCGGGCGCGCTGTGGACGACCGCATCGTGGTTGGCATCATCGGTGCTGGTCACCCAGAAAACTCCTGCTGCAGCGAAATGTGGGCCGGTTTGGTCTGGCCTTGTCGTCTTCATCCACAATATAGGGGGACAGCGCGGTCACGGTAGCCAGAAACTCGATAAAATGCTTAAAGGCAGGCCAGACGGTCAACTTCGACCGCCAGAGGGCAAAAGGAGCAAGTTCATGTTTAGTCGACGACTAATGGCGGGACTGGTTGCTGCGGCAACGGTTGTGACGTCTGTGGGGGCGAGCATCACGAGCGCAGGCGCTCAGGGGATTGATCTCAATACGGTGCGCAGAGGGCAAGGTCGCCCAGCTCAACCCGCCGTGCGGCCGCAGCCGCCAGCGCCAGTTGTCCTGGCTCCGCGCGTACGGCCTCCCCAGCAAGTGGCGCAGCCGCAGGTCGCCCGCCGGTTGGGTGGCGGCGGTGGCGGCGGCGGTGGAAGCAATACCGGCCGTAACATCGCTCTCGGCGTTGGCGCGGCTGTCATCGGCGGTATTCTGCTGAGCGAGTCGGCCCGGGCCGAGCGCCGCAGCCGTCCGATCGTGGTGGAAGAAAGCTACGAAGACGCTGATGATCGCCGCCAGCGCTGCGATGATAACTTCCGTCGCTTCGACTGGGACGACGGCACCTACCGCAACCGCTACGGCGAGCGCGTCCGTTGTCCGTATCTGCGTGACCGCGATTAAGCCGTCATGATCTAACAACGAAAAACCGGAGCTCCCGCATGGGCGCTCCGGTTTTTTGTGGTGCGCCAGGCATGGCGCGGGGTGCCGCAAGGCACCGTTTGGCCGGGTTGGTATCCGGTTGATGACTTGGAGGTGAAAGTCCTTTGCGGA
>JAYSVA010000370.1:0-6707 GCA_043718785.1 Hyphomicrobiaceae bacterium | reverse complement strand
GCGCGATGGGCGGCACGTGCAGGGTGTAGCCGTGGTCGCTGGCGGTGCGGGCCAGGGCTGCGCGCAGTTGCTGGTTGGCGGCAACGCCACCGGCGACGACGAGGCGTTTGGGGGCGTCAGCGGGCAAATGTTCGGCGGCAATGGCGAAGGCGCGGCGGCAGCGGTCAGAGACGCTGGCGGCGACCGCCGTTTCGAAGCTGGCGCACAGGTCGGCGATGGTCTGGTCGGTCAGTGGCGCGGCCTTGTGGGCCTGCTGGCGGACGGCGGTTTTCAGGCCTGAGAACGAGAAATGCGGCTCTGGACGGCCAACCATCGGCGCGGGCAGGGCGAACCGTTTGGCATCGCCGCCTTTGGCGGCGCGTTCGACGGCGGGCCCGCCGGGCTGGCCGAGGCCGAGCAGTTTCGCGGTTTTGTCGAAGGCTTCGCCGAGCGCGTCGTCGATGGTGGTGGCGATGCGGATGTATTGGCCGACGTCGCGCACCAGCAGCGTTTGCGTATGCCCGCCGGAGACCAGCAGCAGCACGTAGGGTGGGGCGAGGCCTTCGGTCAGGCCGACGGTGAGGGCGTGGGCTTCCAGGTGATTGACGGCGATCAGTGGCTTAGCAGTGGCGAGCGCTAGCGCCTTGGCCGTGGTCAGGCCGACAATCAGCCCACCGATCAGGCCGGGACCGGCGGTGGCGGCGATGCAGCTGAGATCACGTAGTTTCAGGCCAGCGGTGGCCAGGGCCACGGCGATCAGCGTATCCAGGCATTCGACGTGGGCGCGGGCGGCGATTTCCGGCACGACGCCACCGAATGCGCGGTGCTGCTCCCACTGCGAGCGGACGACGTTGGACAGGATGCGGCCTTGTCCCGATGCGTCGCGCAGCACCACGGCGGCGGCGGTCTCGTCGCAGCTGGTTTCGATGCCGAGCACCAGGGTTTCGCGCGCTGTCACTGAAGGAGATCCTCGTTCGTCCTTGTCCAAAGCCCGCAGTCGAGTCATGTATGGCGCGAGCACAGGACGCGTGGTGAGCTATCACCCGGAGGATAAATGGCGCAAGCTGCAGCCCGCAAAACACTCAAGATTGGCACGCGCGGCTCGCCGCTGGCGCTGGCGCAAGCGCATGACGTGCAGGCGCGGCTGATGGCGGCGCATGGGTTCACGGCCAGCCAGTGCGAGATCGTCGTGATCAAGACCAGTGGCGACCGCATTCTGGACCGGCCGCTGTCAGAGGCGGGCGGTAAAGGGCTGTTCACGAAGGAGATCGAGGAGGCGCTGCTCGATGGGTCCATCCATTTGGCCGTCCATTCGATGAAGGACATGCCGACGGAACTGCCGCCGGGTCTGACGCTCGCCTGCATGCTGGAGCGCGAGGACGTGCGGGATGCGTTTATCTCACTGAAATACAAGACATTTTCCGACCTGCCGCAAGGCGCGACACTCGGCACCTCAAGCCTGCGGCGGGCTTCACAGGCGGCGTGGGCGCGGCCGGACCTGAACATCGTCGGCTTTCGCGGCAACGTCCAGACGCGGCTGGCCAAGCTTGCCGATGGTGTGGCGGATGCAACCTTTCTCGCCGTCGCTGGGTTGAACCGGCTTGGCATGGCCGACCGCATCACCCAGGCGATTCCGACCGAGGTGATGCTGCCCGCCGTGGCGCAAGGTGCCGTCGGCATCGAAATCCGCGAGGATGATGCCGCCACGCGGACGCTGCTGGAGCCGCTCAATCACGCCCTGACGACCGATGCGGTGATCGCGGAGCGTGTGTTCCTGCGCCGCCTTGAAGGCTCGTGCCGGACGCCAATTGCCGGGCATGTGGCGTTGACGGGGGATCGGGTGACCTTCCGGGGCCAGATTTTGACGCCGGACGGGCGCGAAAGCCTCAGTGTCACCCGAACAGGTGCCGCGCAGGATGCCTGCCGCTTGGCCGAAGATGCAGCCATGGAGCTGCTCGGCAAAGCCGGTCCGCAGTTCTTTGCTGCGCACGCAGGAAAAGCCTGATGCGCCTGCTCGTCACCCGCCCTGAACCTGACGCCACGACGCTGAAAAACCGTCTTATCGAGAAGGGCCATACCGTCACCATCGAACCCCTGATCACGATCTCCCATCAGGGGGCAGAAACGCCGGATTTCGACGGCGCGCAGGCGTTGATCGCAACCAGCCGCAATGGCCTGCGGGCAATCGCGACGCTGCCAGAAATCGATGCCGCCAAGGAGCTGCCGCTGTTCGTCGTCGGACCGGGCACGGCGGCAACGGCGGTGGCGCTGGGCTTCAAGCACGTGATCAAGGGGCCCGCCACCGCGCGCGATCTAGTGCCGGTCATCGAGGAGTACGCCGAGGTCAACAGCGGGCCGCTGATCCACCTTGCGGGGGATACGCTGGTGTACGATTTCGCCAGTGATCTGGTGCGGGTCGGGTTCCACATTACCGCTCCCGTTGTTTATACCACCGTGGTTGCCGACCGGTTCGCGTCGCCGACGGTCGCCAGCCTGCGCAATGGCCGGTTTGAGGGGGTGTTGCTGCTGTCGCCGCGCACGGCAAGGGTCTATTGCGATCTCGTCCAGCACCACAACCTGACCGAAGCCGCCCGAAAGCTGCACTATTTCTGCCTGTCCGCCGCGATCAAGGCGCAGTTGGCGGGCCTGGCACCGGCAAAAATCGACGTGGCTACCGCACCAAATCTGCCGCAACTACTTGCGCTGATCCCTCCGTCCGCCGCATAATCGCGGGGCGATGTTTGCTGTGTAGCGGCAACTGATTTTTTAGCTTCACAAACGCTGTTTTATTTGCGCAATTAGGACGGAAAGCCCGAAAATAACCCCAATTCGGGAGTAGTCTTTTCTGGTAGAGAGAGCGGGCATCCTAACCGGTGCTGAACGCTCTCTCTGTCGTTGTCTTGGGTGTTTTGGGTGCGTGTCTAGGTTCGTGTTTTGGGTCGAAGTGAGGTTGCGTTATGGCTGATCAGAGTAAGGGTCCTAATCAGGGGCTGAACCTGGGTAAAGGTTCCCAGAAAGGTCCACAGCAGACCGCATCTTCGGGTGCCGGCGCGACTGCGGCCCCATCTACGGGGTCAGCGGGCGGCTATTCCACGGGTACAGACTCCAAGAAGCCATCCGCTATCATCGATCTGAAGGCTGTTGAAATCAAAACGGCGGCAGCGTCGGCAGCACAGCCGAAGCCTGCCGAGCCGGTCAAGCCAGCGGCTGCGGCTACCTCCTCGTCGGTGCCAAAAACTGGCACAGCGGGTGGTGGCGCATCGTCCAGCACGTCGTCCGCCAGCGCCAAACCGGTAGACCCGAAAGCGGGCACCAAGCCAGCGGCTGCAACGCCGGTTCCGAGCGCGGCCAAATCCAGCAGCCTCGGCGCGATGCTGAGCCATGCGTTCGCCGGCATCCTGGGCGGGCTGCTCGCCTTGCTGGGGGCTGACACCATCAGCCAGAGCCTCGGCTGGAAGGGTGAGGCACCCGTCGCGGGCGCTACAACTCAGCTGGAACAGCGTCTGGCCGCCGTCGAAAAGGCGGCCAAAACCGGTGGTACGGCTGTTGTGGCTGGCGATGCCGGGCCGAAGTTGGCCGCCGCCGAAGCACGTCTGGCCAAGCTTGAAGAGCTCAGCAAAGCGCTGCCCGCCCTGACCGAGACTCAGGCGCGTTTGACCGCTGAAGCCAAGGCGCTGACCGCCAAGATTGATACACCGCTCGGCACTGATCCGGCCGCCCGCCTGGCGAAGCTGGAGCAGACCCTGGCGACGCTTGCTGATGTGTCGGCAGCTGACACCCAGAAGGGCCGCATTCCGCAGTTGGCCCAGCTGTCCGGCAAGATCGCCGATCTCGAGCAGGCGTTGCAGACCCAGCTCGCCGCCACCCGCAAGAGCATCACGACGGAGTTGGATACCCGCCTGACGCAATCGGCGGAAGCTAGCGAAGCCGCGAAATCCGGCACCGTGCGCATAGATCGCGATTTGGCGACCGTGAAAACTGATGCCGCCCGCACCGCGCAGGTGGTGGAAACGCTCGGCGCGACGCTAAAATCCGTGCAGGGCGATACCGGCACGCTGAAATCCAGCGTCGATGACCTGACCAGTCAGCTGAAGTCCGTGGCGCGTCCGCAGGATGTGGCAGCGGCGCTGGCTCCGTTCAGCTCGAAGATTTCCGGACTTGAGCAGAACGTTCAGGGCGTCGTGAAAAACGAAGACGACCGCCGCACCCAGTCGGAGCGGATGGTGCTGGCGCTCGAGTTGGCGAACCTCAAGCGCGCCCTGGATCGCGGCGGCGCGTACGCCAACGAACTCGCCGACGTCGAGAAATCCTCCGGCGGCAAGCTCAATCTGGCGGCGCTCGCCAAGTTCAAGGACCAGGGCGTGCCGACCGTTGCCAGCCTGACCGGCGATTTCAAGTCGGTGGCGCACGCAGCCGTCGCCGCCGATGCCGAGCCCGCCAAGGGCGGCGTCATGGACCGGTTCCTGGCCAGCGCCAAGAACGTCGTGCGGGTGCGCAAAGTCGATGGTGCCGCCGATGACAAGGGCGTCGAAGCCATCGTCGCGCGCATCGATGCCGCGCTGAAGGCGGGTCGCCTCGGCGACATCGCCGGTGAAGCCAAGGCATTGTCACCAGCCGCTAAAGCCGTCGTCGATCCGTGGCTGGCGAAGGTCGACGTTCGTGGCGGCGTTGACCGCACCGTGGCTGAAATCGAGACCCAGTTGAAAGCATCGCTGAGCGGCCGTCCGAGCGAAAAGGTGAAACAATAATGTTGCGTCTGGTCCTTTTCCTCCTTGGGGTCGCGGCAGCAGCCGTTGGTTTGGATTGGCTGGCGGGGCAACCCGGCAAGCTGATGATCGAATGGCGTGGCTATGAGATCGAAACCAGCATGTTCCGGGCGATCATTCTGCTCGCCCTGCTGATCGGCTTGTCGATCCTGCTGGCGTCGTTCATCCGCCAAGTCTGGCAGAGCCCGGCCAACATCGGCAATTTCTTCAACAAGCGGCGCAACAAGCGCGGCCTCGAAAGCCTGTCGAGCGGCATGATTGCCATTGGCGCGGGCGACCGCACGCTGGCGACGCGCTACGCCATTCAAGCCCGCAAAGCGCTGCCGAATGAGCCACTGACGCATCTGCTGCGGGCACAAGCCGCGCAGCTGTCGGGTGACCGCGACACCTCGCGGCGGATTTTCGAAGCGATGCTGGCATCGCCCAGCACAGAGCAGCTAGGCTTGCGTGGCCTCTACCTCGAAGCCGAGCGCGAGAAGGAGCCGGAAGCCGCCGAGCAGTTCGCCGAGCGGGCGGTTGGCCTCAATCCGAAGCTCGCTTGGTCGATTGATGCGCTATTCGACATGCAGTGCCGCAAGAGCGATTGGGCCGGCGCGCTGGAGACCGTGACGCTGGCGAAAAAGCACGGCCATATCGAGCGGAACGTCGCCGACCGCCGCCGTGCCGTGCTGCTGACCGCCCAGGCGCAGGCTCTGGAAGACAGCGATCCGAACAAGGCGATGGCGCTAGCGCTCGATGCGCACAATCAGGCGTCGGACCTGGTGCCCGCCGCGACGATTGCGGGCCGCATGCTGGCGGCGCGCGGCAACACCGGCCGTGCCACCAAAATCCTCAGCAAGACCTGGAAACGCGCGCCGCATCCGGATCTCGCCGGTGCCTATGCTTACGCCCGGCTGGGTGACAGCCCGCGTGACCGGCTTGAGCGCGTGAAGCAGCTATCGGCGTTAGCGCCTGGATCAGTGGAAGGCCCGATTGCTGTTGCCACCGCCGCCATCGACGCCAAGGAATGGGACCTTGCCCGCCGGGTGCTGGAGCCGTTCCTGGAGGAGCGCATCAGCCAGCGCATCTGCACGCTGATGGCCCGCATCGAAGGCGGTCAACATGGCGATACTGGCCGCGTCCGCGAATGGCTGGCGCGCGCCGTACATGCGCCGCGCGATCCGGCGTGGACGGCGGATGGCGTCGTCTCGGAAACCTGGGCCCCGAAGTCGCCGGTGACCGGTGCGCTGGATGCGTTCCAGTGGCGGGTGCCGGTGGAGCAGATGGACAAGGCCGACAGCCCCGCCCTCACCGCGCGGCGCGATGAGCTGGCAGCCCTGACCGCGCGGCCGGAGCCTGAGCGTACGCCTGTTGCGGCGACCATGCCGCCACGCAGCGCGGGCGTCACGACTTTAAAGCCAGCAGCGGCCCCAGTGCGTGACCCGCGCGCGGTTGATGCGGAGACCGTGAGCGCTGCAACGGCCTCGGTGCCAGCAGCCCGGGCGGCGAGTGATCCGGCGCGGCCGGTCCAGCAGCCGGCAACGAAAGTGCCGACGTCGGCGGCGGCGAGCGTCACCATCGCGACCAAGCCGACCGTTTCGGCCAGCCAAGCCCCGGCTCAGGCAGCTGTGGCGGCACAGGCCAAGCCGATGAACCCGGCGAAGATCGTCACGGCATCGGCCGCGTCACAACGCGGCAAGTCCGGCAATGAACGGGTGGATACGGGTACGCGCCGAGTGGCGGAGCCGATGATCTACCGGCCGCCACATGCGCCCGATGATCCGGGTCTGGATGATGGCTTCGACGAGCCACGCCGCAACAAAGATGCGCCGCGCGACGTGCCCCGTGATGCGCCGCGCGAGGCTGGGCGAGATGGCGGGCGGGGTGGTGCAGCTGGCGTGCAGACCCGCACTGGCCGCGACCGCTGAACGCCAAGTGCAGCGCCGCGTTTGGGGCCAGTGCGAGATGGGCGAGTGCGCGGCA
>JAYSVA010000369.1:0-6720 GCA_043718785.1 Hyphomicrobiaceae bacterium | reverse complement strand
GCGCCATGTTCAACGTGATGGCCCTCAGCCTGTTCCGCGACCGCGCGGCACTGGGCATGAGCTTTCTGCTGCCGGGCATTGTGTTCATCATTTTCGCGCTAATTTTTTCTGGTGCCAGCGGTGGCGATCTGGCCTTGCGGTTGGCCGTTGCCGATGAACGCAGCGATGCCACGACCAAGCGGTTCGTCACCGCCCTGTTCAAGGAGGCCAAGTTGAAGCGGCTCGGCACACCAGAATTCACTCCGGAGCAGGTGCGCGAAGCCGTGCGTACAGGCGAAGCCGATGTCGGCCTGGTGATCCGCTATGGCGGACTGCCGCTTGATGACCTGACCGGCGATGGCTCGCCGCCGATAGAACTGGTCGGCGATCCCGGTCGTGAAATTGCGGTATCGATGCTGGTGGGGCTGCTGCAGAAGGCCTATTTTGCGGCGTTGCCGGATGCAGCGATCCGCAGCTTTGCTGACGTCGTCGACAAGAAGTTCGTGACCTTTAGTCCGGAACAGAAGATCCGTCTAAGCAAGGGTTTGGATGCGTTGCGGCTTCAGCAGGAGAAGGCTGCACAACCGGCCCCCGCGCCGAATGCCGCTAAGCCCGGCACTAAAGAAAGCCTGGTCGCGGCAGCCACGGCGGCGGCTGCGCCCGCCTCGACGGCGATTGCCCCTGTCGTGCAGGGTTTCCGACTCGACCAGTTGTATGAACGCAACGACGCGGTGAAAGCCGGACGCGCGCCCAGCGCTGTTACCTACTACGCTGGCGCGGTCGCCATGCTGTTCCTGCTGTTTTCCGCACTGACGGGGGCGATGAGCTACCTCGACGAGCGCGAAAGTGGCCTGCTCGACCGCCTCGCCATCGGACCGGGCGGCGTCGGCGTGCTGATCGACGGCAAGTTCATGTTCCTGTGTGTGCAGGGCTTTATTCAGGTGGCCGTGATCTATCTTGTGGGCTGGGCAGTGTTCGGCATTGAGCTGTGGAGCAACCTTCTGCCGTGGGCTGCGACCACGCTGGCAGCTGCCATTGCCGCCGCCGGGCTAGCGCTGGCTTTCGTGACGCTGTGCCGGTCAAAGCAGCAGGCACAGTCGCTCGGGCAGATGCTGATCCTGGTGGTGTCTGCGGTTGGCGGTAGCATGGTGCCGCGCTATCTGATGCCCGGCTACGTGCAGCAGATAGGCTGGGCGACACCGAACACCTGGGCGCTCGAGGCCTACAGCTCGATTTTTGCCCGCGCCGAAGGATTTATGACTCTGCTACTGCCCTGGGCCGTGTTGGCGATGACGGGCCTCGTCGGCCTGCTAGCCGCCCACATCATGGCCCGGCGGGCGCTGGCGGTCGTCAGCTGAGATTGGCCCAAAGTGCCGAAGATGGCGTATACACAGCCAGCGGCAACTTCCGCGAGACAGAGACGCGTGATGGCAACGACATTAGGAACTGATCAGGCACCGCTTCCCCCCCAGCGGCAAGCGCGGATTGGTGTGCTGCTGGCAGCGGCCATTATCGCGACTTGGCTACTGACCCACATTATCACGGTGTTCTATTACGCCGCCCCGCCCAATGGCTGGACCTGGACCACAATCGCGCTCGCGCCCCTGATCATCGCCTTCCAGTGCTGGTTGTATGTCGGCCTGTTCATTATCGCGCACGACTGTATGCATACCTCTCTCATTCCCGGTCGCCCGGCGTGGAACCGCGCCATCGGCCAGTTGTGTTTGGGTCTCTATGCCGGGTTCTCGTTTGACCGGATGATGCCGAAGCACCACGCGCATCATCGCCACGCCGGACATCACGATGACCCGGATTTCGATGACCGACATCCGCATGGCTTTTGGCGCTGGTTCGCGAAGTTCTTCGGCGAGTATTTCTCGTGGCGCGAGCTCGCATTGATCTCGGCGGTTACTTGGACGTATCTGCTGCTGCTCGGTGCGCCGCTCGCCAATGTGCTGCTGTTCTGGGCGCTACCAGCTTTGCTGTCGGCACTGCAGCTGTTCACGTTCGGCACGTATCTGCCGCACCGGCCCGTAGAACTAGGCTTTGCCGACCGCCACAACGCCCGTAGCAACGACTTTCCGTGGCTGGTGTCACTGCTGACGTGCTTCCACTTCGGCTACCACCACGAGCACCACCTAAGTCCTGGCACGCCCTGGTGGCGACTGCCAACGCTGCGGGCTTCGCGGGCGCAAAAATAACGGCGGTTTGCATCCGTTGTCCCTTTGACCCTCGCAAAAAACCATCCACCGGTTTCCCGGAATCCGTTTCGAGCGCAGCTCGATCCGGATATCCGGGATCTTCACGTCTGAATGTTTGGCGAGATTTAGCCCCACAGCACCTGGTGAAGACCCCGGACATCGGAACAGCGCGAGCGCTGATCTGATTCCGGGGAAGCGGAAAACTGAAAGCCTTAGGCAGCGCGCGCCTCGATCTGCTTTGGTGCGTCGCCCGTCGTGGTGATAGCGATCTGTCGTGGCTTCAGGCGTTCCGGCACATTGCGGACCAGGTCGATGTGCAACAGGCCATGGCTCAGGCTGGCGCCCTTCACCTCGACATAGTCGGCAAGCTGGAACCGGCGCTCGAACGCGCGCTCCGCGATGCCGCGATGCAGATAGGCAGCCGGTTTCGCAACTGTGCCATCGGCCTCCGGCTTTTTCTCGGCTTTGACGATCAGCCGGGCGTCCTGCACTTCGATGCCGATGTCGGCCTCAGAAAAGCCCGCCACCGCCATGCTGATGCGGTAGTTGGTCTCGCCAAGACGCTCGATGTTGTACGGCGGATAGCCAGCATCTTGTTCAACGCCGTTGGCGGCGTCGAGCAGGTTGACCAAGCGGTCAAAGCCGATGGTGGAACGATAAAGGGGGGAAAAGTCGAACGCGCGCATCACAGTTCTCCATTGAGCAACGGTGGAATGAGCCCACCCCGAGGGGCTAGGCGGTTGAGTTGCCGCGACCCTGCATGAGGCGTCGCGACAGCGTAGATTTGGGAACGCATCGCCAGCGTTCAAGACCCGCCCCCAAGAATTCTGCGGTCAGCGCGGAATGCCTAAGCTGTTGCAGGGAAGTCGCATTTTCCGAATTGTAGAGGTCTTTCAAATTTTGGCACCAAGCCAGCAATTGTCCTTCATGCTACGTTCATCACGTGGACAAGATACTGACACTCAGGGTAGGCGTACCTTATGAGCACCCGCCGGAGTTGCAACATGTTGAGCAAGACAACCAAATTACTGAAAACGTCTACCGCCCTGATCGCCCTCGTATCCGCCATTACAGCCGCTGCACCCGCGACTGCTGCCGACATCTATGACCGTGGCCGCACCACCTCGTATGAGGACCCGCGCTACGCCGACATTTACGCGCATCCCGAGCCATCCCGGCCGCTTGGTCCGCCGCGCCGAGACTATCTGGCGCCGATGCCGCCGCACTATTTTGACGGACACCGCAATGACGGGCATCGCCGTCACTCCTCAGCTCCGGCCGGAAATTGCGCCTCGCATCACGAAATCCGCCGCGACCTGACCGAACAGGGTTGGAGCGAGTTCGTCGACATCGAACTACGTGGTGGTTCCGCGCTGCTCGAAGCCCGTCGTCCCAACGGTAACAGCTACCAGCTGAAGATTGATCGCTGCTCCGGTGAGATCTTGAACGCCCAGCGGCTCGACCAGCGTCGCCCGTATGCCTGGCGCGAGCGCGAAGGTGGACGAACCTACTGATTTCAGCTAAGCTCTCTCGCACGCAAAACAGTGAAATGACCCACGCTCAATCACGCGTGGGTCATTTGTTTTCCACGATTGGCGATTACACACGTCCACACAAATCAATCGTGCAGCAACAGGGTGTTCTTGGTCACGTTGCATGCTTTAATGAAGTGTAAAGAATCGTCTCCTAACAATTGTAACTGCGTCGAACTCCGTTATTTTGCTGTGAGTTGCCGCTCTCGAGGGAGGTGCGGACACCTGCCGCAGTGCTAACTGAGCTGTGATCGAACAGGATGGGTGGGGAGTAACTATGCGGGCACGGATGTCACTGCGGACGAAACCACTGATCGATGGCTTGCGGCGTGCGTCCCGCGGCATTCGCGGGTGTTTGGCTGCAGTCGCTGGTCTCGTGGTCCTTCAAGGTGCTGCCCAGGCGCTGACAATCGAGTTAAAAGACGTGGCCCCCGACCGCATTGAGCGCCAGCGCGCCTTCGCCATGGGCAACCTGCCGCTGCCGGGCACGCCTGATATTGCCAACCTCGAACAGCGGCTGGCATCGAAGCAGTTGAAGCCCGGCGACCAGCTGTTCATTCGTATTTTCAAGGCCGAGTCCGAACTTGAAATCTGGATGAAGCGCGGCCCCAAGTTCGTGCTGCTCGATATCTATCCGATGTGCCACTGGTCCGGCACCATCGGCCCGAAGATCAACGAGGGCGACAAACAGTCACCTGAGGGGTTCTACACGGTCGGTCGCAAGCAACTGCACTTGTTCGGCCGCCACCCCCGCTCACTCGATCTAGGCTTCCCGAACGCGCTGGATCAGGCGTTGAACCGCACCGGGTCGTTCATCCTCATTCACGGCGGCTGCTCGTCCGTCGGCTGCTTCGCGATGACCAACACCGTCACCGCCGAAGTCTACGATCTGACCGAGAAGGCCCTGAAGTCAGGCCAGGACCGCGTGCACGTCCACGTGTTCCCGTTCCGCATGACTGAGGCCAACCTCGCCGGATATCAGAACAATCCGTGGATCGGCTTCTGGCGCAACCTGAAGCAGGGCTACGACGCGTTCGAGCAGACCCGCGTACCACCGCGGATCGGCATTTGTGGTAAAACCTATTCGGTCTTGCGTGTGACCCCCGGGGAGGCGGGGGACTCGGGCCCTTTAGCGCCTTGCGGCGATTTACGCGCCGCGACACCCCAGGCTTCCTTCCCTTCAACTGCACCAGCTCTGAACCCAGTGTCGACACCGTCGCCACCGGCGACGTCGAACCAACGGTCACAGCTGTCGCCGCGACGCCAACCAACATCCGCACCGATTCCGTCGTCAGCCCAGTCGTTGCCGGTCCAGTCGGCGCCGTTGTCAGCCCACCAGTCCCCGTCGCAGCAAGCGTCGCTCCAGCAGCAGGCATCAGCGGACTCGTTCCCGCGCGGCCTGCTACCGCCGTTCCGGTTAGGAGCGAGCCAAGCGCAGACGCAGGTGCCGCAGTCAAACCGGCTGCCCGAGCCGCAAAGCCGCGCGGCGCCGCCAAAGCCGACGTGCGACCAAGCGCGCCCGAGCTGCCGGAGATTCTCTTCTCTCCAAAGTAGGCTGACGACCACGGCGACGAAGCTCCGCCCCATCAAGACCGCCCGCGCGCGCTAGATGGCGTCACGGCAAAATCAAATAAGCCCGGTCAATCCTCTGATTGGCCGGGCTTTTCGTATCGCTTTAGCCCCCACGGCGGCGGCGGAACATTTTTAAGAATAGGCTGCCGAAGCCGATCACGCCGATTGCCACCAACTTCCAGGCCTTCACCATGAATGCCGCAATCAAGGCGAATGCACCGAGCTTCTTGGCAGCGGCCCCAGCAATCAATGCTGCCAAGCCAAACTCAGCAACTTTATCGGTGCTGGCATTGAAGTCCTCATAACGCTTACCGTCGTTGTAGCCGAGTGCTGCCAACAATACGCGGGCATGCACTTTGTCCTGCTCGATCTGCTTCTGATTAGTCACCAAATTGAGCTGAAAGAACCCGTCACGCCCGAGCGCATAGGTGTTGTAGTTGATCGACGCCTCATTTGAATCCGTCGCGCCCTTATCGCGCAATAGCGCTGACCAAACCAAGCGGTGCGCACCAGCGTCGTAGGCCGGCGGTGCGACCCACCCAACCACTTCGACGGGCGTAAAGCCGCGTTGCAGCCGGTCGGCGTTGCCGCTTTCAGTGCCTTCGCGCAACTGGCCCAGCAGTTCGTCAGCCTTCCAATCCTTGGCGTCATCGTCCTTGACGTAACCGGCCTTGTTGTAGGTGATTAGCGCAAACCAGTTCAGGCCGTCCTGCGCCCCAAACAGCATACCTGTGAGGTTAGGACCGGTGCGGTTGCCCATCGCCCGCATCAGCTTAGCGGTCTCCAGGCTGGGTACAAAGACGTAGCCTTCCGGCACCTTGATCCGGCCCTGGTCGATCAGCGGGATATCAACCGGACCAGCCTTGGCGGCAGCGCGCAATGCATCCACCGCCTCACCGAACTCGCGTTTGCGACGCGCCTCCGGTGCCTCATCGACTGGATTGGCAGCTTGCGTTCCTTGGCCCCACGCCGACGGCGCAAGAGCCGTCATGGGAATTGGCAAAGATGTAAAAATCAGAACGGCGGATAACGCGGCAGCACGCAGGGCTGGGGGGAGCAACTTCATCAAAACCTCATTAGAACATGAATGACAGCTAAAGGTCGTTGACGGATCAACCTATGTCAAGCGCGTTTACCTCGTCGGCTGCCCGAACCCAGGGGCAGCTATGCGATTTCGACGGCTGCGGTTGTTTGTCTGCGGGTGTTGGACATCATAATCCGCCAACCAGCGTGCCGCCGTTGATGGCCAAGGTCCGGTCAAGCCGAGCTAGCACGCTGGGATCATGACTGACGACGACCAGTGTGGCGCCGGTCTGCCGCGCGTTACCGATCAGCAAGTCGACGACGGCCAAGGCACTGTCTGGGTCCAGACTAGCGGTTGGTTCGTCCGCTAGGATCAGGCCCGGGCGATGTAAGATCGCCCGCGCAATCGCCAC
>JAYSVA010000368.1:0-17528 GCA_043718785.1 Hyphomicrobiaceae bacterium | reverse complement strand
GAATGTCGCGAAAGTTATCCCCGCCCTCTCAGGCCATGAGATATTGGCGATGTTCTGCCCCACGAGGGTGCGCTTCCGGTGCGTTAGGTCGCGTAGGGTGGAATCGAGTGGTCTGGATCAAGCTGGCCTGTGAACGGCAGGGTGGCTCCGGGTGGCGGCTTGCAGGGCCTTACGGAAGCGTGGGCCGGGGAAACCCCCAGAAACTCTGTGCCCCTCCACAGCATTGCTCGATGCGAGAGGCAGCCGATGCTGTTTCTAATACCTTGGGAAGACCCAGCGGCATCCGCTGCCTCCGCCCCTTGCCTTAAACCCCGGCGCTCCTAGAGCGGCCGGGAGATGGTGTTTCGAGTTCGGTATTCTATAGTAGGCGCGCACAGAAATCGGGAACTCGGGAGATCGTCATGGCGATATGGTACACGGAACCGGCGAGCGGCAAAGCTAAGCGAGTCGCGTTGGCGTGTGTCAGTCGTTGGTTGATGCTGATCGTCATGGCGCTGCTGATGCAACCGTTCGGCGTGGCGCAGGCTCAACGCAAGCTGCCGCCATCGAAGGAAATTGCGCAGTTCTCGTTCTCGGCCATCGTCAAGCAGGCCGCGCCCGCCGTGGTCAACGTCTATGTGCGCAGTAGGGTGCAGGAGTTTGCCTCGCCGTTCGCCAATGATCCGTTCTTCCGCCAGTTCTTCGGCGATCAATTCGGCCGCCCGAGTGAGCGCCAGCAGAATTCGCTCGGCTCCGGCGTCATCGTCCATCCGTCCGGCATCGTTGTCACCAACACGCACGTGATCAAGGGCGGCGGCCAGACCGAGATCCGCATTGCGCTCTCCGACAAGCGCGAGTTCGATGCCAAGGTGATCAGCCAGGATGAAAAGACCGACATCGCGATCCTCAAAATCGAGGGCGGCGACGGCAAGTTCGCAACACTCGATTTGGAGGATTCCGACAGTCTCGAAGTCGGTGACATGGTGCTGGCCATCGGCAACCCGTTCGGCGTCGGACAGACGGTGACGCAAGGCATCGTCTCGGCGTTGGCGCGGTCCGAGATCGGCCAGTCCGAGTCGCAGGTATTCATCCAGACCGACGCCGCGATCAACCCGGGCAATTCTGGTGGCGCACTGGTCGACATGGCCGGTCGCGTGGTCGGCATCAACACGGCGATCTTCTCGAAGTCCGGCGGCTCGCACGGCATTGGTTTCGCGATCCCCTCCAACATGGTGCGGCTGTACGTCGAGAGCGCGCTGGCAGGGCGCAAGGTCGAACGGCCATGGCTTGGTGCGCGGCTTGAATCCGTCACCCGCGATGTTGCCGCCGGGCTTGGGCTCGAGCGCGTATCCGGTGCGCTGGTCTCGCGCATTTATGACAACAGTCCGGCCAGTGCTGCGGGCCTGCAATCCGGCGATGTGGTCACGGCGGTGGACGGGTTCGACGTGGCGGACGCGCGCGGGGCGCTGTATAGGCTAACGACGCGCGGTGTCGGTAACCGGGCCGAACTCAAGGTGTTGCGCAAGGGGCGGTTGCAGACCGTCAGCATTGAGCTCAAGGCGGCGCCAAACGCTGGAAAGGATGACGTCCGCAACCTCTCTGGCGTCCACCCGTTTGACGGTGCGCGTGTATCCAACGTTGGTCCAGCAGTCGCCGACGAACTTGGGCTGGAGGAAATTGCCGGTGTGGTGATCCTGTCGATCCGCGCTGGTTCAACCGCTGGTCGCCTCGGCTTCGAGGTCGGCGATGTGATCCAGCAGGTCGGCCGCGATGCCATTGCGACAGTGGCGGATTTGGAAAAAGCCGTCGCCACTCGTCAGCGGCTCTGGCCCCTCGCGATCAAGCGCGGCGATCGGGTGTTGAAGCTGCAGATCCAGGGGTGACGGTCGTCAGTGTTCGGCCGGTTTTGCGCGCCAGCGGCGGATTGCTTCTGCGATGGCTAGCACAGTCGCCAGCAAAATCAGCGGCGCGACCACAATGAGGTCGACACGGATGCTGCAGTCGCCGGAGCAGCGTGATAGAATCCAGCTGTTGTACAGTGGCAGGGCGAGCCATAAGCCGATGGCTAGAATGAAAATGACGTTATGCCGACGCCAGCGCCAAAGCACATAGAGTATCGCCGCTGCAACGCTGATGAACACGGCTAATCCCACGGGCCGCTCCTGCAAACTGCGGCCTCAAACATGCTGCCCGCCGTTGATATGCAGTTCGGCGCCGTTGACGTAGCTGGATTGCTCCGTGCACAGGAAGTAGATCGCTTTGGCGACTTCCTGCGGTTCGCCGAGGCGGCGCATCGGAATCTGTTCCTGGACGATTTTGTCAGTACCGGGTGACAGGATCGACGTGTCGATCTCGCCCGGCGAAATCGAATTGACGCGAATGCCATGCCGACCGAAATCGTGCGCCATCTCGCGCGTCAGGCCAGCCAACGCGGCTTTCGAGGTCGCGTAGGCGGCTCCGGCAAACGGATGCACGCGGCTGCCAGCAATCGACGTGACGTTGACGACAGCGCCGTTGGCCGCCGCGAGTTCCTCGATCAAACCGCGCGCCAAGCTGACCGGCGCGAAGAAGTTGACCAGGAACACCTTCTGCCAGTCGGCAATTCTGGTCTCAATGGTGCCGAGCCTCGCGCCGCCGTCGCCTTTCGGGCTGATGGCGGCGTTGTTGACCAGCGCGTTGAGCCGTCCGCCCTGATCCTCTAGGCGCACCTTCATCAGCTTCACCGCGCGCGCGGTATCAGCGGGGTCGCCGAGATCAACCTGAATGTGGTCGTCCGGTCCCATCTCCCACGGACAGTTCTCTGGAAACGGATGCCGGGAACACGTGATCACGCGCCAGCCCGCTGAGGAGAAGCGCTTCACCGTGGCGTGGCCAATGCCGCGCGAGGCACCCGTTAGGATGAGCGTCTTCTTGTCAGCGTTGGGCGTTGGGTTCATCGGGCTGCAGGTCCGTTCGCGTATGCGTCCGGCAATGATAGCACAGCTGGCTAGCTAAACCGGAAGATAACTTATACCAGCGAGCCAATCCGGCGACTCTTTCGGCTCTTGCACATCCTCCCCCCTTGCGGGGGAGGACAGCGCGGCTCGATTTTTGTGCTTCACAAAAATCGATTTTGCCGCGTGAGGTGGGGGGTGGTCTGTGGCCGTTCCACCAGCCCCCATCCCTGGCCCTCCATCCCCGGCCCAAACACCCCCGCAATGGGGGGAAGGGAGAAAAAACCGTAAAATGTCAGCCGTTTGGCTCACTGGTGTCAAAGTGTGTTCAGGCCTTCGGGCACTTCAATATGACCGTCTTGGCCATTGATGCACCTGGCGCGCCGCCCAGTTGGCTGAACATCGCTTCGCTGAGGCTCTGCAGGTCCGGCGTATTCTTGGGCGTGTCGACGGCAATCGTGCAGCCTTTCGGCGCGTTGTCCGCGAGTTTCGCCGCATCTTTCTTGGCAAAGTCAAACCAGATCATGAAATCCGGATCGTAGACGCCGTAGGTGAAGCCTTCGGCCTCAGCCAACACGGGCGTGGTGAACGGAATGGTGAACTCCAGCGCCAGCACTTTGAACTTGGCAGGCGTGGCGGGCTTCGCTGTGGGGCTGAATTTTTGCACCAACTTGCCCAACGTGCTTGGCTTATCGGCTGGTTTATCTGTTGGCGGATTTTTTGACAGATCTTCGATCTGGCTCGCGGGGCCTGGCGGCTCTTCGATGTCAACGTACTCAAGCCAGTAGTCCTTCGGCGCATCAAGCGTCAGCGGCTGCTCAGCGAGTTTGGCATTGGTGAAATAGCCCATCTCCTTCAGGCCATCGATGTTGATGGTGGCCAGCTCTGCCAGTTCCTTGCGGTCATAGATGCCGTCGTTGTTGGCATCAAGACCCTGGATCGCCATGGTCGAATAGTACTCATCAAACAGCCAGCGATGGCGGATGCCGGTGACCGTGCCCTTGTCGAACTGCAAGGTCGTCTGAACCGTCACCCAGATGTGCGGATGCGCCTGCGCTGGCGCGGCCCCGAGGATCGCTATTGCGCCGAACGCTGCAAGCGCGAGGTGATGGGAGCGTGGATTGGTCGGCATGTCTGACGCTTTCATATGCGGTTCCGCGTTCACGGGTTCACCCGATAACTGTGGTTCGTGTCGCTGAAAATCAAGTCGATATTGTAGCAGGTCGGCCAAACAAAGCAGCAATCGACATGATTGCGATGTTACAGTATAACATTGCGCTGGTGATGTCATGTGGTGAGGTTCAAATGATCGTGTTGCGAGTGTCGTGTCTGGTTGCGCTTTTGGGCGTTGTGATGAGCGGCGCGGCGCAAGCTGAAACGCGGGTGGTGGTTACCAGTAAGCCGATTCACTCCCTTGTAACGGGCGTTATGGGGCAACTCGGGCAGCCGATGTTACTGGTGGGCGGCAGTGCATCGCCGCATACCTACGCGATGAAGCCGTCAGATGCCAAGGCGGTCAACGGTGCGCAACTGTTCTTCCGGGTGTCTGAGGATCTGGAGCCGTTCACCGGCAAGCTCGTCAAGTCACTGGCGGCGTCGGTGCGTGTTGAAACGCTGGCTGATGCGCCCGGTTTGAAGCGGTTGGAAAAGCGCGAAGGTGGCGCGTTTGCGGATCATGCCGCGCACGCGGGACATCGGCATAAAGCGCACGCGGGCAAGGCGGAACTTGACACCCACCTGTGGCTCGATCCCGACAACGCCGCCGTGATGGCCGCTCGGATCGCGCAGGTTCTGGGTGAGGCCGACCCGGCTAACGCTGCCCAATACGCCGCGAATGCTGTTGCACTGGGCGAGAGGCTAAAGGCGCTTGCGGCAGATCTGCGACGGCAGCTGACGCCAGTTGCTGGTCGGCAGTTTATCGTCTTTCATGACGCCTACCAGTACTTTGAGGCATGGGCGGGGCTGTCGGCGGCGGGCTCAATCACCACCAACCCGGAGGTGCAGCCGACGGGCAAACGGCTGTCGGCGGTGCGGGCTAAAATCAAAGCGGCGGGTGTTGCGTGCGTGTTTGCCGAGCCGCAGTTCCAGCCGAAAGTGATTGCGGCCGTAACCGAGGGCTTGGCCGTGCGCACCGGAGTGCTCGATCCTGAGGGCACGACGCTGGAGCCCGGCGCTGACCTCTATGATCAGCTGATGCGGAAACTGGCGGCCGAGCTGGTGTCCTGCCTCGCTCGCTAACGCTCCAAAGTGGTAACAAAAAAAGGCGTCGATCCCCGGGATCGACGCCTTTAACGTGATGCGAGTGCCGCATTTACTCGGCCGAAGCTGTCCGCTTTGGTTTGAACGACGTGCGGATCGGGCGAGCTGGTTGCTGCTGTCTCGTCTCGTTTGCGGCAAGTGGCGCGCCGCCGTCGAAGCGCTGCCAGGTAACCGTGACCTGAGCGCCGACGTTAACCCGCTCATACAGTTCAGCAACATCTTGATTGTACATGCGGATGCAACCTTTGGAGACCGGCGTGCCGATGGTCCATGGCGCGTCGGTGCCATGAATGCGGTAGGCACTCGAGCCGAGGTACAGCGCGCGGTTGCCGAGCGGGTTCATCGGGTGGCCGCCGGGAACCCACATCGGCAGGCGCGGGTTTTCAGCGCGCATCGTCGGGGTCGGGGTCCAGGATGGGTTAATCCGCTTTTGTGAGACGGACGTTGTGCCTTGCCAGCGGCTTTGTTCGCGCGGGGTAGCGATCGGATAGCTGTGGGCTTCGCCGGGGCGGGTCACATGATACAGGCGGCGATCAGAGAAGCTGACGATCAGCTGGCCGGGTTTATAGGTTGGGCTGAAGCGCACGGTGGTGCGGCCGCTGCCGCCGATAGATTCGCCGCCACCCCAGTCCCAGGACTGCGCGGAGGCACCGGACGCAAGCGCTGTGACTGCCAGTAAAACCGCACTGGCGGTCATGGCTGCGCGTTGAACATAACGGCGGAAAGTCATCATCGTCGCTCCTAGAATGTAGGCACCAGTTGCTGCACTGGTGGTTGAGGTAGGCGCCCCACCTTGCTTTGTTAAGGTGAATGGATCGTATACGCGAGTCAGATTTTGGTGAAGGGGCTCCAAAGCCACACGGCTGCGACTTTCGATTCGTCAATTGCTCATTACGTTCTCAAAATAGAACATTGACAAATATTCAGAATAAATATAGAACATAAAATGAACTTAAAAGTGTTATTCGCTGATCAGGCCATTCGGAAGGCCTACATGCGGAAACCTCGTAATTAGGGTCGAGAGGTGTGGTTGTGGAACCTAGCGCGGCGTTGATAGCAGTGCAGAACCCGGCGCATTCTAAGCGTGAGGCAACGATTGCAGCGCTTAAGGTGCGCTTATTCAGCGTCGCGCTGCCATCCGTGGCACCTGAACCCGGTCTCAATCAGCGTTCGGCCTGGACTCTGGGTGCGCCTGAAATCGATGCGTTGCTCGGGCCTGCTGGTCTTGAGCTTGGCGGTGTCCATGAAATTGGCCTCAGTCTGGCGGCGTCCGGTCTGGCAGTGCGGAGGCAGAGCTTGGCGTCGGTGGCGGCCAGTGCGCGGCTGTTCGCGCTGACCTTGCTGCGCCGCCGTTTCCTGACCCTGCGTGGCGGTGCGCAGGCGCGCGTGCTGTGGTGCGCGACGCCGTCTGATCTCGGTGAAGGCGGTCAGCTCTATGCGCCGGCCCTGGTGCGGATGGGGTTTGATCCCGGCCAGTTCATCTTTGTCACGCCGCCGCGTGCGAGCGATGTGCTGTGGGCAATGGAGGAGGGGCTGCGGTCGAACACCTTGGCCGCAGTGGTCGGGCAGATTGACGATGTCGGCCTGACACCAGCGCGGCGCTTAGCTTTGGCGGCAGCGGCGGCTGGCACCCCCTGTCTGCTGGTGGCCAATGCGCGCGCGGGCCCGGTTGCGGCGGTGGCAACACGCTGGCGCATCGGGCCTCTGCCGAGTGGGTCGTTGCAGGGATGCAGGCGGATGAGTATCGGGCTTGAGCGCTGCCGGGCAAGGCCGGTTGGCAGTGGATCGGTGGTTTTTGCAGGGGAGTGGTCGGATGACGCGCATTGTTTCCGTGTGGCTGCCGGATCTGCCGATCGAGCGGTTACGGCGGAGCCTGACTCAAAGGACAGGTTCCAGCTCCCAGAGCCGGTCGGATAACCCGCAGGCCAACCGTCATCCGTTTGCGCTGGTGGCGACGGGCGTGCGCGGACGCACGATTGCGGCGGTGAACGGATCAGCGCAGGCCGAGGGGATTCATGTCGGCCAGCGGCTTGCTGATGCGCGGGCGGCCCTGCCAGTCTTGCGAACCGGGCCCGCCGCCGTGGAGCGTGACCAAGAAGCGTTGCTCAACATCGCCCAGTGGGCTGGGCGTTATGGGCCATCTCGCAATACCGAGGGCGACGATGGGTTCTGGATCGATATCACCGGGGTGGCGCACCTGTTCGGCGGCGAAACCGAGCTGCTGGCTGATCTGCAGGACCGGTTACGGTGGATGGGCTTCACCATCCGAGCGGCGATTGCCGACACGCCGGGCGCAGCGTTCGCGCTCTGCCGGTATGGTTTGGGCCGATACGACTTAACGGCGCAGGCCAGCACGATCATCGCATCGCCGGGCACCATGCGGGCCGCCTTAGCCCCGTTGACTGTGGAAGCGCTGCGGCTCGATGCGGGCACGGTGCAGCTGCTGCAGCGGCTCGGGTTGCGCCGCATCAGCCAGCTCTATGATATTCCCAGGCCTGCGCTGGCGCAGCGCTTCCGGGCCCAAAAAACCACCCAGAAACGGGCGGCGGGACACGCCGAGGCGGTGCTGACACGGCTAGATCAGGCGCTGGGGGAGGCCCGGGAACCGCTCGCGCCACTGCTGGTGGCACAGCCCTTGATCGCGCGGCGGGTGTTCGCCGATCCGCTGGTGACAGCCGAGGGGGTGGCGCACACGGCTGAGCTGCTGGCTGACGAGGTGTGCGCAGCCCTCGAACACAAGGCCCAGGGGGCCAGGATGTTCGTGCTGCGGCTGTATCGGGCGGATGGGTCGTGCGCCGTGGTGCAGGCCCGTACTAGCCAGCCCTGTCGGCAGGTGCCGCATGTGCTGCGGCTGCTGGCGGAGAAGCTATCGGCGCTCGATCTGGGGTTTGGCGTTGATGCCGTCACCCTGGAGGCGGCGGAGCTTGGCAACCTGGGGCTCGAGCAAGGCGTGCTGGCCAGCGGTGATCTGCGCGCTGAGGCAGATCGCACCGGTCAGGTCGCGGCGCTGATTGACCGGCTGTCGAACCGACTTGGCCAGGGCCGTGTCTTTGCTTTGCAGCTGCAGCCGAGCCACATTCCGGAGCGGGCCGAGTGCCGCATCCCAGCGATGTCCGTGATGGCAGCGGATCTAGCCACTGAAATTGACGGGCGCTGTCATGCCAGGCCGGCGTTTTTGTTGTCACCGCCTGAGCCGGTTCGCGTTGAGGAGGCTGCAACAGGTAGCCATGGCGCGCCGAACAGTTTTGTCTGGCGGCGGCTGCGCCATCAGGTCGCCAAGGCCGAGGGGCCAGAACGGATCGCGTCGGAGTGGTGGCGCTATTTGCGCGCGCAGCCGGGCGATGACCGCCGCAACCGCACACGCGATTATTACCGTCTCGAAGACACCCATGGCGGCCGCTACTGGCTGTTCCGCGAGGTGGGCAACGCCGAGGACGACGCCGAGGACGACGCCGAGGCCAGCGACGCGGAAGATCAAGCGGTCGAGACGAGCGGGCCGCGAGCCCACTGGTACATGCACGGATTTTTCGGGTGAGCGCGCGGGAGGGGATTATGCGAGTTGTCGCGTCACATCAGTATGCCGAACTGCAGACGACAACGAATTTTTCGTTTCTGCGCGGCGGCTCGCATCCGCAGGAGTTGGTGGCGCAGGCGAAGGCGCTTGGCCTCAAAGCCTTGGCGGTGACTGACCGCAACACGCTGGCGGGCGTCGTGCGGGCGCATGTGGCGGCGAAGCAAGCCGGGCTGCCGCTGATTGTCGGCGCGCGTCTGGATTTCGCCGATGCGCCCGATCCGACACCGAGCCTGTTGTGCCTGCCAACGGACCGCCAGGCCTACGGTCGGTTGTGTCGGCTGCTGTCGCTCGGCCAGGCGCGGGCGGAGAAAGGCCAATGCATCCTGCGGCTGGTCGATCTGGCAGCCGCCGCCGAGGGGCAGATTTTCATCGTCGTCCCGCCGGAAGAACGGCTCGATCAGCAGGCCTGTGCCGCCTTCGCCGCCGCGCTGGGGCGGATCAAAACCGCGCTCGCCGGTCATTATCAAGGGCCGCTGTATCTCGCCGCATCGTTTCATTTTCGTGGTGATGATCACGCCCGCATTGCCGCGTTGCAAGCGCTGGCGGATGAACACGGTCTCGTGCTTGTGGCGACGGGGGACGTGCTCTATCACGCTGCCCACCGGCGGCCCTTGCAAGACGTGCTGACCTGCGTGCGCCATCACACCACCATCGACCATGCCGGGCTGGTGCTGGCCCCGAATGCTGAGCGGCATCTGCGTTCGGCGGCGCAAATGGCGCGGTGTTTCGAGGGCTACGAGGCGGCGCTGGCGACCAGCGTGGAGATCGCGGAGCGCTGTCGGTTCTCGCTCGATGAGCTGGTGTATGAATACCCGGACGAGCCCGTACCCGCAGGCAAGAACCCGCAAGCCCACCTGGAGGAACTCGCTGATGAGGGCGCGGCTTGGCGGTTTCCGGATGGCGTGCCTGAGGCCATCAAGGCCGCGCTGCGCCGGGAGCTCGATATCATCGCCCAGCTCGGTTACGCGCCGTATTTTCTCACCGTCCACGACATCGTCAAATTCGCCCGCGAGCAGGGCATTTTGTGCCAGGGGCGCGGCTCGGCGGCGAACTCGGTGGTTTGTTATTGCCTCGGCGTTACGGCGGTCAATCCGATGGAGATCGACCTGCTGTTTGAGCGCTTCATCGCGCCGGAACGCAACGAGCCGCCGGACATCGACGTCGATTTCGAGCACGAGCGGCGCGAGGAAGTGATCCAGTACATCTATCGCCGCTATGGCCGAGATCGGGCCGGTTTGGCGGCAACGGTGATCTCCTACCGGGCGCGGTCGGCGGTGCGCGATGTCGGCCGCGCCATGGGGCTGTCCGAGGATACGGTGGCGGTGCTGGCTGGCCAAGTCTGGGGCACGCGTGCGGGCGGGGCGCTGCCCGACAAGTATGTCCGCGACGCCGGGCTGGACCCCGATGATCCGCTACTCAATGCCGTACTGACCTTGGCCGACGAGCTGATCGGCTTTCCGCGCCACCTGTCGCAGCATGTCGGCGGCTTCGTGTTGACGCGCGGGCCGCTGATCGAGGTCGTGCCGGTCGGCAATGCGGCGATGGCCGACCGCACCTTCATCGAGTGGGACAAGGACGATCTCGACACCCTCGGCCTGCTCAAGGTCGATGTGCTGGCGCTCGGCATGCTGACCTGCATCCGCAAGGCGTTCGACATGCTGGCCGCCACTCATGGCCGGGCGATGACGCTGGCCGCTGTGCCGCGCGAGGATCCGGCGGTCTACGACATGCTATGCCGGGCGGATTCGGTCGGCGTGTTCCAGGTCGAAAGCCGGGCGCAAATGAACATGCTGCCGCGCCTAAAACCGCGCACGTTCTATGATCTGGTGATCGAGGTAGCGATTGTTCGGCCCGGGCCGATCCAGGGCGATATGGTGCACCCCTACCTGCGCCGTCGCGATGGCATCGAAGCCGAGCATTACCCCTCGCCTGCGCCCGAGCATGGTCCACCTGACGAATTGCGCCAGATCCTGGCCAAGACCAAGGGCGTGCCGCTGTTCCAGGAGCAGGCGATGCGGATCGCGATGGAGGCGGCGCGTTTCAACGGGCAGGAGGTCAACGAGCTGCGGAAAGCGATGGCGACATTCCGCAGCCGTGGCACCATCGAGCTGCTGCAGCAGAAGATGATCGGGCGGATGATTGAACGCGGCTATGACCCAGAATTTGCCACCCGATGCTTCAACCAGATCAAAGGCTTCGGCGAGTATGGTTTTCCCGAGAGCCACGCCGCCAGCTTCGCGCATCTGGTGTATGTTTCGGCCTGGCTGAAGTGTCATTATCCGGCGGCGTTCTGTGCGGCGCTGCTGAACTCGCAGCCGATGGGGTTTTATGCGCCAGCCCAGCTGGTGCGGGATGCGCGCGACCACGGCGTCGAAGTGCGCGGCGTCGACGTCAACATCAGTGGCTGGGATGCGTCGCTGGAACCAGGCGCGCGCAACGGCCAAGCGTCGGTGCGGCTGGGGTTGGCGCAGATCGACGGGCTGGCGAAAGCCGATGGCGATAAAATCCAGGCGGCGCGGGCTGACATCCTCGCGGGGGCGCGGCCGGGTGGCAATGCCATCGCGTTCTGTGACATGCAGGATATGGCACGGCTGACGCGCGTCAGCCCGGCCTCGCTGGAAAAGCTGGCCGCCGCCGACGCGTTCCGCTCGCTCGGCACAGACTTGCATGAGAAAGATCGGCGGCAGGCGCTGTGGGATGTGCGCGGCTTGACGCCCGCCGATCCGCTGCCGTTGTTCGCCTGGGGGGAAGCGCGCGAGCGCGGGGCTGAGGCGCCGGTCGCGCTGCCAGCCATGCCGCTGGCCGAGCAGGTGGTCAACGATTATCAGACGCTGCGGCTGTCGCTGAAAGCCCATCCGATGAGCTTTTTCCGCACCGAACTGAAGCGTCGCGGGGCGGCCAGTTGCGCCGATCTCAAGGGCTGTAAGGATGGCGCGTCGGTGCTGGTGGCGGGCGTGGTGCTGGTGCGCCAGCGACCGGGCTCAGCCAACGGCGTGGTGTTCATGACCTTAGAGGACGAGACCGGCGTCGCCAACACCATCGTCTGGCCGAAAACGCTGGAGGCATACCGGCGCGTCGTCATGTCGGCGCGGCTGATCCTGGTGCGCGGCCGGGTGCAGCGGCACGAGGGCATCATTCATGTCGTCTGCCGGTCGCTGGAGGATCAGACCGGCTGGCTCGGGCGGCTGATGGAGGACGGCGAGGCGCTCCTGCCGCCGATTGCCCGCGCGGATGAGGTGGGGCGGCCTGATCCGGGCATTGAGCGGTTGCGAAATGTGGGGCGATTGCGGGTTGAGCCAACCATGTCTCAAACCAGCACTGGCCGTCACCCGCGCGATGTGCGCGTAATCCCTCCCAGGTCGAATAATGTGCTGCCCAAATCACGGGATTTCCACTGATGGAACGGTTCTCAACGGTCAAACACCCTGTCAAATTTGGCCTGTCAGGGCGTCAACCAAGCATCAACCTCCGGCGTAAGTCGGTGCTGGTTCGCCTTCTCCTGGTCGGGTTGCTGGTCGGCATGCTCGCGGTGATGACGCGGCCGCATCGGGCGCAGGCGCAACGCGGCACCATCGCGCCGGAAGCCGCGACAGGGCGGGAGGAGAAGCCGCTCGTCACGGCTGACCGGCAGATGGTGGTGGCCGCTAACCCGCTGGCGGCGGACGCAGGGCTGGCGATGCTGCGGGCCGGCGGCAGCGCCGTTGATGCCGCAATCGCGACGCAGCTGGTGCTGAACCTGGTCGAGCCGCAGTCGTCGGGTCTCGGCGGTGGTGCGTTTCTGTTGCATTGGGACCGCTCGAAGCGCGAGCTGCTCAGCTATGACGGCCGCGAAACCGCTCCGGCGGCGGCCACGCCAGACCGGTTCCTGGTCAACGGCAGCCCGATGCCGTTTGGCCAAGCGGTCAGCTCCGGCCTCAGCGTCGGCGTGCCCGGAACCGCGCGCCTGCTTGCGGACACGCACAAGCGCCATGGCCTGTTGCCGTGGGCGCAGCTATTTGCGCCTGCCCTGAAGCTGGCGGAGGAAGGCTTCGCGGTGTCGAACCGGCTGAATTTGCTGCTGTCGCTGATGGGGGCTGAGGCCTTTTCACCCGCCGCCCGTGCCTACTTTTTTGATGCCAGCGGCACCGCTCATCCAGTTGGCCATCAGCTGAAGAGCCCGGCGTTCGCCGCAACGCTGAAAGCCCTGCGCGATGGCGGCGCCGATGCGTTCTATAACGGCCCGACAGCGCGCGCGATGGTCGAGGCTGTAGCCGCCGCACCGCGCCCCGGTGATCTGACGGTGGCTGATCTGGCGAGCTACAAAATCGTACCGCGCGACGTGCTGTGCGTGCCGTATCGCACCTACCAGATCTGCGGCATGGCACCGCCATCGTCGGGCGGCATCGCGGTGGCGCAGACGCTGAAACTGCTGGAGCCGTTCAACCTCGGGCGCGCAACAAAAAACTCGCTCAATACCCGCGCCATGCATCTGATCGCCGAGGCCGAGAAGCTGGCATTTGCTGATCGTGATCGCTACATCGCCGACCCCGATCAGGTGCCACCGCCGGTTGGCTTGCTGGATGACACCTATCTCGGCATCCGGCGCACGTTGATGAACGAACAAGCCGCGATGCCGAAACCGGCAGCCGGTGTGCCGCCACCTTCGGCAACTAATCCGCCGAAAAGGCCGTCAAACCAGCCCGGGAAGCGCGCTGATTTGTTCGGTGATGATGCGACGCTGGAAAGTGTTGGCACCAGCCACATCTCGATCATCGACGCGAAGGGCAATGCCGTATCGATGACCACCACCATCGAGGCCGGATTTGGCTCGCGGTTGTTCGCGGGCGGTTTCCTGCTCAACAACGAGATGACGGATTTCTCCTTCCGCAGCGTCGATGACCAGGGGCGGGCCATCGCCAATGCCATTGCGCCGAGCAAACGGCCGCGCAGTTCGATGGCGCCAACCCTGGTGTTCGATGCGGCGGGCGACCTCAAAGCTGTGGTCGGCTCGCCAGGTGGCAGTCGGATCATTCTGTATGTCGTCAAGGCGCTGGTTGGCATGATCGACTGGCAGCTTGATCCGCAAACGACCGCCGGGCTGGTCAATTTCGGCAGTCGCGGTGGCCCGTTCGAGGTCGAATTCGACCCGTCGCTGCGGCAGGAAGTGGCGCGGCAACCATGGATTTCGCCGCCATCGACGTGGTATGCGCTGCGCATGCGCCGCTACGGACATAGTATTTCGCGGGATCTGATGACCTCGGGTCTGCACCTGATCTGGCTGCGAGACGGCAAAATCATTGGCGGGGCCGATCCGCGCCGTGAGGGCGTGGCGCGCGGAGATTGATACGTGACTGATCCAGAATTAGGAAATTAGACGCCTTGGAACAACGCGCGATCACTGTTGTTGGCGCTGGCATCTTCGGGCTGTGGCAGGCGCTGCTGCTGGCCCGCGCCGGGCATCGCGTGCGTTTGCTGGAACGCAGCGCCGAGCCGTTCAAAGCGGGTGCCAGCCAATGGGCCGGTGCCATGATCGCGCCGTTCTGCGAAGCCGAAGCGGCCCCCCCATCAGTTCGCGACTATGGCCGCGACGGCTTGCGACTGTGGCGGGAGGTCTACCCCGGCCTCATCTCCAACGGCTCGCTGGTGGTAGCGTCCGCCCGCGATAGTGGCGAGCTGACACGGTTCAGTCGCCTCACAGTCGGCCATGAGGCCATTGGTGGTGATCAGTTCGCGCAGTTAGAGCCAGATCTCGCGGGTCGCTTCCCGAAGGCGCTGTACTTCGCCGATGAAGCGCACCTCGAAACGCCGTTGGCCCTGAAGTTCCTGGTCGATGCTGTCCGCCAAGCCGGTGCCGAGTTCAGTCTCGGCGTCGAGTGGACCCGCGCCGACCACAAACCCAACTCGCCGCGCGATCTCGTGATTGACTGCCGTGGCCTCGCCGCCCGCGATGATCTGCCGACCCTGCGCGGGGTGCGCGGCGAACGTTTGCTGATCCGCTCGCGCGATGTCCGGTTGCGGCGGCCGGTGCGGCTGCTGCATCCGCGCGCCTCGTTCTACATGGTGCCGTGGAGCGACGGCGTGCATCTGGTTGGCGCCACCGTGATCGAGAGCGAGGATGACCGGCCAATGACCGCCCGCTCGGCGCTGGAGCTACTTGGGCTCACCTACGCACTGCACCCAGGCTTCGGCGAAGCCGAGATTGTCGAGATGAGTTCTGGTGTCCGCCCCGCCTTCCCCGACAACGTGCCCAAAGCCCTCGTGCCCAAAAATCCAAACGAGGGCGCGACTATCCGCGTCAACGGTGCCTACCGCCACGGCTTCCTGCTGGCCCCCGTGATGGCCGCAGCCGTCGTCGATTGGCTCGCGAGCGGAACGGTCCGGTCGGAGCTGATGGAGGTTGTGGACCCGTAAATCGATCGAACCAAACCACGTCTTCGTCAGTTTTTCGCCTCCCCGGAATCAGATCAGCGCTCGCGCTGTTCTGATGTCCGGGGTCTTCACAAGGTGCCGTGGAGCTAAATCTCGCCACACACTCAGTGGTGAAGATCCCGAATATCCGGATCGAGCTGCAGCTCGAAACGGATTCCGGGAAAGCGGGAGGATAGTTTTTTGCCAATGGGCAAAGGGGCAACGCACCCCCCCCAAGTAGCTTGGGCATAACTGGATGTGTCGTGCGGGGGGCGTTTGTGCCAGCGCCTTCGTTGATATACAACACGGTGCGAGGGAGCTGGCGCTGGCGAACAGCGATGGTGCCTATGACCTTGCAATCGCGGGGGGCAGCAGTAAATCTGCGGCTGCGAATCAACTGGGTTTGCGGTACCTTGCAAGTTCGGTTGTTCAAATTTTTGGTTTGCACACAAGAAACTAGCGTGGCCACGGGGGCTGCGCGCCCAAGTTTACGTCGAGGCTGAACGATGCGGTTGGTGATCGAACGCGGTGAACTCCTGAGGGCCCTCGGGCACGTCACGAGCGTGGTCGAACGACGCACGACGATACCGATCCTGTCGAACGTCATGCTGCGCGCAACCGGTACGACCCTCGAATTCAAGGCCACCGACCTCGAGCGTGAGGTGATCGAGAACGCGCCCGCCGACGTCAGCCAGCCCGGTGCCGTAACGGTGCCAGCCCACATGCTGCACGATATCGTTCGCAAATTGCCGGATGGCGCGCAGGTCGAACTCCTTCGTGAACCAGAGCGCGAGCGTTTGACGCTGTCGTCCGGCCAGTCGCGGTTTGCCTTGCAGACACTGGCCGCTGAAGATTTCCCGGATCTCGCTGTCGGCGAGATGACCCACGAATTCGAAGTCGGCGCCGCGGACCTGAAACGCCTGATCGACAAGACCCGGTTCGCCATTTCGACCGAGGAAACCCGCTACTACCTGAACGGCATCTACCTGCACACCGCCAAATCTGGCACGGGCCATGCCCTTCGTGCTGTCGCCACCGACGGCCATCGGCTCGCACAGATTGACCTCGAAATGCCCGCCGGAGCAGCTGGCATGCCGGGCGTCATCGTGCCGCGCAAAACCGTCAACGAACTGCATCGGCTGATTGAAGATGCGGGGGCCGGTGTTAAAGTTGCCGTGTCGAAAGCCAAAGTGCGCTTCGAAATCGGCACCGTGACGCTGACGTCGAAGTTGATCGACGGCACGTTCCCGGATTATGGCCGCGTCATCCCGCAAGGCAACGACAAGGAGATGAAAGTCTCCAACGCCGAGTTCAAGAGCGCGGTTGACCGTGTGTCGACCATCGCCAGCGAGCGTGGTCGCGCCGTCAAGCTGGCGATCAGCGAAGACAAGCTGGTGCTGTCGGTCAACAACCCTGAGGGCGGCAGCGCCACCGAGGAAATCAACGTTGATTACAAGGCCTCGCCCTTGGAGATCGGTTTTAACGCGAAATATCTGCTCGATATCGCGGGCCAGCTTGAGAGTGATAACGTCGTGTTCAAGCTTGCCGATTCCGGCTCGCCCACCATGGTGCGCGACGGCGGCGACGAATCCGCCCTCTACGTGCTGATGCCGATGCGGGTTTGATGGGGTGCTGGACCTTTTGCCAACGTCTTCACACTCTCGGGTTTCGCCTCCTCCCCCTTGAGGGGGGAGGACAACGATAGCTTCGCGGCAGCGACGCTATCGTGAGGTGGGGGTGACTTCAGGCCCCACAATCCAGAGGCACGGAGTCACCCCCACCTCGCACGGCCAGTTCGATTTTTGTGAAGTACAAAAATCGAGCCGTGCTGTCCTCCTGGCTGAAGTGGGGCCCCCTCAAGGGGGAGGAGGAGAAAGAGCCGAAAGAGTCAGCGAT
Source organism: Hyphomicrobiaceae bacterium (assembly GCA_043718785.1). Taxonomy (GTDB): domain Bacteria; phylum Pseudomonadota; class Alphaproteobacteria; order Rhizobiales; family Hyphomicrobiaceae; genus JAYSVA01. Next base: position 500 of record JAYSVA010000368.1, on the reverse strand, counting down.
TTGGCTCGATGGTATTACGTGGGTCCCGGCCTGCGCCGGGATGACGGAGTTTTACTGTGATCACCTACGTCGAACGCTTGGCGGTCACCAACTTCCGCAACTATGCCTCCGCTGAAATCGCAGCGGGGCCAGCGCCGGTTGTGCTGCTCGGACCCAATGGTGCGGGCAAAACCAACATCCTCGAGGCCGTATCGCTGCTGGCCGCTGGGCAGGGATTGCGCCGCGTCGCCTACCCCGATCTCGCGCGCCAAGGCGGCCAGGGCGACTGGGCTGTCGCCGCCCGCGTTATCGGCGTCAACGGTGCTGTCGACATCGGCACCGGCCAGCAGCCTACGCCGCCCGGTCAGGTCGCCTCAGCAACGGGCCGCATCGTCCGGATTGACGGCGAACCACAAGCTGGGTCCGGCGTGCTGGCCGACCACGTCGAGATGGTCTGGCTGATCCCGGCGATGGACGGCCTGTTCACCGGACCCGCAGGCGACCGCCGCCGCTTCCTCGAC
>JAYSVA010000367.1:0-3086 GCA_043718785.1 Hyphomicrobiaceae bacterium | reverse complement strand
ACGCCAAGCGCCTGACCGGCCCGGACTTCGAAGTTGGCACGCTTGACAATCGGCACCCGTCCGCCCGGCGCGCCAACCATCAGGTTTTCAACCGAGATAGACTGCGTCGGTGTCGGCAGCGTGAATACCTCCGGCTTGTCCGGATACAGGCTTAGCAGTTTGGCCAATCGGTCGTGCGCCTGACGTGCCGAGATGAAGCCTTTCCACGCGCCGATGGCCTGATCAATCGGCGCCATCGCCCGCCCGCTCAGGATTGTGCCCGCGATAATAGCGCCTGATGAAATCTCACCCTTGATAGCTAGATACGCACCAAGCCCGAGCATCGCCGACTGCAGGATCATCCGCACGACTTTCGCTGTCCCGGCAATGCTCGTGGTCACGAACGTAACGCGGCGCTGCATTGCCATGTACTGCTCGTGCTTGGCCTGCCAGCGCGCCGACATAACGGGGCGCAGTCCCATCGCGCGGACGACCTCAGCGCCGCGCTGGCTGGCGTCGGCGGTTTGGTTCCGGATCGATTGCGCTTCCAGCGCTTCCTTGGTCGGGTCTTTGCTTTTGACGTCGGTCAACCACGTCAGGGCGATCAGAATCAGCGCGCCGATGACCGTCGCGGCAAACAGCGACCAGTGCAGAAGGAACAGGAAAATCAGATAGATCGGCATCCACGGGATGTCGAACATTGCCACTGGACCAGGACCGGCAACAAAACCCCTGATGGCATCGACATCGCGGAACGGCTGCATCGCTTCGTTCGCACCACGCGTCATCCGCAACGGCAGATCGATTACGGCGTCATGAACCTTAGGGGCGACTTCTTCGTCGATCCGTTCGCCGACGAGACCGAGCACGCGGGTGCGGACAATATCCAGGCCACCCTGGAACAAATACGCTGCGGTAGCCATCATGGAGAGCAAGACAAGCGTCGGAATGCTTTGGCTGCCGAGCACTCGGTCATAGACCTGCATCATAAACAGCGAGCCGGTCAGCATCAGCACGTTGATGATGCCGCTAACCATAAACAACGACATCGCCGCTGCACGGCACGATGCCAGAACCGCCTGAACCGGTGACGCTGATGGTTGACCGAACTTACTCAAGTGAACTCACAAGATAACGAAACGCCACATAACGGATGTCTCCGAGGCAAGTGCGCCACGGAAATCGGATCGGATTGAAGCCGGTGAATGACGCCCGAAGCGAGCGCAGCGTCCTCAGCGCAAGTCTTACTGGCGCCACCGCCGGTTGTTTGGCGACAGCCACTTGCGCGAGAACCCCTCTTGCAGACTAACGTTCGCTTCGTCCGCACCCCAATTAGTAGTAATTGGTTACATTTCGGCAATCGTCTGTCAACCACTGTGTGCACAAAACGACGTCAGGCACTGTTATTGTGACAATTTATCGTCGCGAGGGTGCGTACATTGGTCGGCAGTTACCGTAGATGATCGGCGCAAGGATTGTTCGTCGAAGCGGTGTTATGGAACGCATGAGTCGATACCTATTTTGAAACAGTATGTTAGAATTTTACGTTACAAGCGTGAAGTGCGGTCCGCTACGGCAACGCACTTGCTTCCGTGGACTTGCTAGCTGCCAGTTTGGCGCGCCCGGATCGGCTTGCGATGAAAGCTGGTCGCAGATGCGTATACCTCTGTAGCATCTTCCAATCCTTGTGACCCGACACGGTTGCAACCTGAGGAATATCCCAATCGGCCTCGAAGAGACGGCTGATGGCCTCATGACGAAGGTCATGAAAATGCAGGTCCTCGATGCCCAAATCTCGGCAGACCCGCCGAAACGCCGCACCGACTGACCGACCATCATACGGGAAGATAAAACCGGTGTTTCGTCGGTAGCGATCGCCCTGTTCCTGAATCAAAGCAGCAGCGTCGAAACCAGTATCCGCGACCAACGGGATCTTTTGGTCGTTTGTCGCCTTTGCACGCGGATGCTTGCGCTGTCTGATGATCAATGTGCTTTCTTTGGCATTCATATCGTCCCACATCACGCGACTGATTTCATCTTGGCGCATCGCAGTCGCTACGGCGAATTTCACGATACGTCCGAGGGGAATGAGCTGTCTTGGATTGTTCTCGGCGGTTTCGATGATCAATCGCAGTTCTTCTTCCGTTGGTCTCCGGTCACGCTCGTTCGATTTGGCAATCATCCCCAACTTGCTGAGTGCCACGCGACCAAGCCGAACCTGCTCCATTGGCACCAACATGCCGTGAACAGCAGCTGCGTGTTCCAAAACGTTTCCGATGAAGCTCACATCGATACCAATTGTGACGGGCCCGGCGCCGGCCTTTCCCCGACGTTTTGCAAAATCAATGAGGAACTCGCGACTAACGTGACCAACCCGGGTTGCGCCAATGGTCTCGCGCAGCCGTCTCAGGGCCAGCTCCTTGCTCCGACCGATCGGGCGTCGGAGCTCCATATAGTCTGCGAGTTGCAGATCGATAAGGTCGGCAATGGTTTCACGGCTTTCTGGCCGTTTGCCCGTTGGCTTCACTCCTTTTTCAATGAGGGTTTCCTGATCGCGTGCCCATTCTTCGGCATGGGCTTTGATCCGGAACGACCGTGAGATAGCATGGCCTTTGCGGCGGACTTGTGCACGCCAGTAGCCAGAGGGCAGGCGGTTAAATGTAGCCATTGATCGGAGACTCCGTTAAGTGTGCACGCCGCCATAATTGGGCGTGTGCACGGTTGTGCACGGCGGATGGCGTGCACAACCTGTGCACAACGATGCTGCGAATTGCTGCGTAACCGTGCAAACTGGTGTGTGCATTTGCGTGCACGGCACTACGCTACGACTCTGAATATACAGAAAAATACATGCATAATCAACGGCATAAACTATCCGTGGCCCCGATGATGGATTGGACGGATCGGCATTGCCGGGTGTTTCACCGGCGGCTGAGCGGCCAGGCGCTGCTGTATACCGAGATGGTGACGGCGGATGCGATTATCTATGGGCCGCGCGACCGGCTGCTCGGGTTTTCAGCCGAGGAGCATCCGATTGCCTTGCAACTGGGTGGGTCGGATCCGGTGAAGCTCGCCAAGGCGGCGGTCATCGGTGCGGACTATGGCTA
>JAYSVA010000366.1:0-3089 GCA_043718785.1 Hyphomicrobiaceae bacterium | reverse complement strand
CCAAGCTTCAGCGCGTCGCGACGGGTCGTGGTCATCAGGTCCTCCCAGGGTGTCAACATCGTCGCCAGCTCATGTGGCGTTGACGCAGAAGGTAATGCTCCAAGGTGTCACTGGAAAGCGAATTTTGCACTCCGCCAACCGAACTGGGCGATAATCTATCGGGTCGCTGAGATTATTGCGACGTTACGATAGACCACTTGGTCGCTCCCCCTTGCATTTGCCGCCAATCCGCCGCACATTCTGCCCATGTTCGAGGGGGGCCAGGGGAACTGGCTGAGACGGCGCTATCGCGTGCCGCCACCCTTAGAACCTGATCCGGGTTATGCCGGCGAAGGGACGGACGAGCGTCATGAAATTGCCGATCAAACCACCACCGTTTTCTCTCGAGGATTTCGAGAGTCCGCTGCAGCCCATCACCTGGGCCGCAAAGTCAGTACTATTGCTCGAAGGGCATAAGGTGCTCATCGACCAGATCCGTGCGTCGATTGCCAAAGTCGGCGCACCTGATCTTGAAGTCGCCAAGACCGCCGATGAAGCTCTGGATATGATCGGCTATGCCAGCCGTCCATTCGATGTGATCCTTCTCAGCACCTGCGGGCTGTTGGCCGATGCGCAGCACGTGATCGGCATGCTGGCTCGTCAGCAGCCGCAAACAGTGGCATTCGCCTATTTTGGCGGGCAACCGCCGGACGCTTATCTGTCGCCGAAGTTCATTGGCATCGCCGATTGGCTCGATATCGCCAAGCCGGTACGCTGGACCCGCTCTGTGGCGCAGAACCTTGATGCGAGCGCCACCGTGCGCAACATCATCAGTCGCGGTAGGGTGCCTTGGCACGCATCGGTATCAGTTGCTCATCGCGTCTACGGCGCTAAGCCGGGCGAGGCGTTCAAGATACCACACGCCTGAACGGGGTGATAGCGCGGTTGCGCATGTCCTATCCCGATCAACAATAACCATCTCGAAAACGCCTTGTAAGGAATGTTGCCATGAACAAGATCACGCGTCCGCAGGATCTGATGCTGCCAGAAGTCACCACCGGCCCGATCCAAGGCAGCCACAAGGTCTATGACGCGCCACAAGGCTTTGCCGATGTGCGCGTGCCATTCCGCGAAATCGAGCTGCAGAAAGAAAGCGGCGAGGCTCCGTTCCGCGTTTACGACACCACCGGCCCGTACACCGATGATGCCATCAAGATCGACGTCGAGCAGGGCTTAGCCCGCCATCGCGCCACCTGGGTGATGGAGCGCGGTGGCGTTGAGGAATACGCCGGTCGCGACATCAAGCCGGAGGACAACGGCAACGTGTCCGGCAAAGCGCTCGCCCGCGATTTTCCGAACAAGCCGAAGACCATGCGCGGTTTGCCGGGCAAACCGGTGACGCAGCTAGAGTTTGCTCGCGCTGGCATCATCACGAAGGAAATGCGGTTCATCGCCCACCGCGAAAACCTCGGCCGCGCCGAAGCACTGGCCCGCGCCAAGGCCGCGCTGAAAGACGGCGAAAGCTTCGGTGCCAGCATCCCCGAGCACATCACGCCGGAGTTTGTGCGCGATGAAGTGGCGCGCGGCCGTGCCGTGATCCCGGCTAACATCAACCACGCCGAAGTCGAGCCGATGATTATCGGCCGCAACTTCTTGGTCAAGATCAACGCCAACATCGGTAACTCCGCCGTGACGTCGTCGGTCGAGGAGGAAGTCGACAAGATGGTGTGGGCGATCCGCTGGGGTGCCGATAACGTCATGGACCTCAGCACGGGCCGCAACATCCACAACACCCGCGAGTGGATCCTGCGCAACTCGCCCGTGCCGATCGGCACCGTGCCGATCTATCAGGCACTGGAAAAGTGCGGCGGCGATCCCGTCAAACTGACGTGGGAACTCTACCGCGACACACTGATCGAGCAGTGCGAACAGGGCGTTGACTACTTCACGATCCACGCAGGCGTGCGCCTCGCCTACGTGCCGATGACCGCGCATCGCGTCACCGGCATCGTCTCACGCGGCGGGTCGATCATGGCCAAGTGGTGCCTCGCGCATCACAAGGAAAGCTTCCTCTACACCCACTTCGAAGATATCTGCGACATCATGCGTGCCTACGACGTGACGTTCTCGCTCGGTGATGGTCTACGTCCCGGCTCCATCGCCGACGCCAACGACCGCGCCCAGTTCGCCGAACTCGAAACCTTGGGCGAGCTGACCCAGATCGCCTGGAAAAAGGGCTGTCAGGTGATGATCGAAGGCCCTGGCCATGTGCCAATGCACAAGATCAAGATCAATATGGACAAGCAGCTAAAGGAGTGCGGCGAGGCCCCGTTCTATACCCTTGGACCGCTCACGACCGACATCGCACCCGGCTATGACCACATCACCTCAGGGATAGGTGCGGCCATGATTGGCTGGTTCGGCTGCGCCATGCTCTGCTACGTCACGCCAAAGGAGCATCTCGGCTTGCCGAACCGTGACGACGTCAAGGTCGGTGTCATCACCTATAAGATCGCCGCCCACGCCGCCGACTTGGCGAAGGGTCATCCGGCCGCGCAATTACGTGATGATGCCCTGAGCCGTGCGCGCTTCGACTTCCGCTGGGAAGATCAGTTCAACCTCGGCCTCGATCCGGATACAGCGCGCGCTTACCACGACGAAACCCTGCCGAAAGACGCCCACAAGGTCGCACATTTCTGCTCCATGTGCGGCCCAAAATTCTGCTCGATGAAGATCACCCAGGACGTGCGCGACTACGCCGCCACACTGAACGATCAGCAGGCAGGCATGGACGAGATGTCCGCCAAGTTCAAAGACATGGGCGGCAAGGTGTATGTTGATGCGGACTTGGCCAAAGCCGACGCAACGAAGGCGAGTAACAAAAGTTTCGGCTAAAGAGGCGGGTTGCTAAAGCTCGGCGTGGGATCGACTCCCACGCCTAACGCTTCACAGCCTCAGCAGCTTTTTCTGGCGGTTTAGTCTTAGCCAGTTGTTCGATCAGACGGCGTGCCGTTTCTTCGGGATTGCGCCGGGCGTTGCAACCACAGTCGAGCAGTCGCGTGGTCATGATTGATGCGAATGACGGGAGCTCGCGCTGCAGATAGGCCTTG
>JAYSVA010000365.1:0-3097 GCA_043718785.1 Hyphomicrobiaceae bacterium | reverse complement strand
TGATGCCGAGCAGTAGGCTCGGGATTTGCGCCGCCAACCCAGCCTTGGCCAACGCGTCCAACACCACCAGCGCTTGCACCAGCGTCTCCGGCGTATTGCCGGACTTCGACGTCACCACGAAGCGCGTGTTGGCGAGATCGAGATCGGCGATGCCGCGTGCCAAGGTGTCAGCGTCGAGGTTGTCATAGAACCGCGTGCGTGGCCGCTTTTTCTGCGCCGCATCAGCACCGCCGGGGATGTTCCAGCCGGCCAGTTGCGCCAGCGTCTGCCCGCCCAGGCCCGACCCGCCGGTGCCGAAGAATATGATGGTCTTCGCACCCGCCGCCAGCTTGGCGAGCGCCGCTGTCGCCTCCGCAAGGTCCTCTGTCGCCTCGGCGATGCGCAACACCGGCAACCGCGACTGATCATAGTCCACCACCAGCTCGCGCAGGTGGGGGCTGAGCTTCGCCAGCCAAGCTTCCATCTGCGACGTGGTCAGGCCGTGCGCTCCAATCGCACCGTCAAGGCAACCTGCGATGGAGTGGGTGTACGGTGTGGGGACGTTGGGCATAATTGTCTCAATGGATGTGTTAGGGCTTGAGCGCTCGGACCTCGGTGTTGATCCAAACAGTAACGATGTCCACGTAGTCGCCATACTCGATCCGGTCGAGGTTCAAGCCCATTTCGCTAGCTAGCCGAGGCAATTCGCGGCGGAACTCACCGTAATGTGCCTCGATATGAATCTCGCCAGGGACGCGAATGCCGGACAGGCACGTTTTCATCCAATTTCGCAACTGGCGGATCAAGCCCGTAATCGTATCATCGTGGGCCCGAATGTCTTGACCGGCAATGTCTGAGATGAACTTTTGAAATCGATGCGGTGTTCGGTCCAGAATCAGGCAGTACTTGTCATCATGTGCGGCTCCGCCGTAATGCTGGGCACCCAGAAACAGCCCCAGTTCAAGCGGCATGTTAAATCGTGGCAGCTTGGTTTGCGCATCTATCTCGGTTCGGCTGATGTCATGGACACCGTAACGGCATTCACTGATGATATTTTTTATTTTCGAGATTCGAACGTCCGCGCCATTGTCCAGTTCCAGGGCGCACCGTGGGCGAAACTGGCAATAAACCAATGTGAAGACCATCGCATGGAACAGCGGCAGATAATCTGCGTCGAACGGGCAATTGATGAAGCAGTTGCGTTCTTTAGTTCCGCTGCCGTCCTTTAACTTTGTTGATGGCACGCGAGATTTCATCTGCTGTAAACTGACCACGCATCGGTGTTGACGAAGAAGTTGACGAACTTTCGGTGCCCGCTTCGTCAACGGGCAGCTTGACACGGCTACCCTTGATCTTGCCTTCGGCCTTGAGAGTTCGATACTTCTCAAGGAACTCTTCGTAGGAATGTTTGCGCGGTCCCGGTGAATTAGCAACAACCGTTATATATCCGCGACGAGCGAGGCCGGGCTTGGTTGATGCAATCCCTGAAGCCTTTTTGCGTGCTGTTGCAACTTTGCTCATAAGCACCTCATAGTTGGGGGGGGCAGCATAGCACAGCGCACCACGATTGTCACACGTCAGCCCTTATTCACCACGCCCTTAGGCTTGCCGACGATTGTGATGAGGAGGTCATCATTCGCCAGAAGCCGTTTGGCCGCGCGCTTGACGTCGTCCAGCGTCACCGCTTCGACTTCTTTGTTGCGTTTGTCGACGTACTCGATACCGAGGTCCTCGACCGCGATGCCGAGCAGCTGACTGGCAATCTTGGCGTTGGTGTCAAAGCGCAGCGCATACGAGCCGAGCATGTAGCTCTTGGCGTTGTCGAACTCGGTTTGCGTCGGACCAGTGTCAGCCATCCGCTTGAACTCAGCGCGGATCACGTCGAGCGACTGGCCCATCTCCTCGTTCTTGGTGGCGACGCCGCCCGCGAAGATGCCAGCGTTGCGCATGGGGTTCAGGTAGCTGTGCACCGAATAGGCAAGGCCGCGCTTCTCACGCACCTCTTCCATCAACCGCGAGGCAAAACCGCCGCCGCCGAGGATTTGGTTCATTACGCTCGCGGCCATGAAATCCGGGTCGCGGCGCAGCATACCGCTGGAGCCGAACGTGGCGACCGACTGCGGCACGTTCATGTCGATGACACGCAGCATGCCGCCAGCCTTCATCGGCAGCTTCTCGATCTTTTCGATTTTCTGCAGCTGTGCCTTGGTTGCGAACTCGCCAAACATTTTGTCAAGCATCGGGCCGAGAGTCGTGGCATCGATGTCGCCAACGACGACGACTTTAAGGTTGTCCTTGGCAAAAACCCGGCGGCGATAGGCTTCCAGATCGTCGCGCTTTATGGCGGTGATGGAGGCCTCGGCGCCTTTGGCTGAGCGGCCATACGGATGGTTCGGGAAAGCCGCAGCAGTCCAGGCTTTGCCCGCGACGCTGTTCGGATCTTTCTCGGCAAACTTCAAGCCTGACAGCAGTTGGGTGCGGATGCGGTCGACCGCCGTGGCGTCGAACCGCGGCTTGTTGATGGCCAGCCGGAACAGCTCAAAGGTTGCGTCCTTGTTGACCGTGAGCGTTTCGAGGCTGCCATAGAACTGGTCGCGACCGTCCTCGAAGCCCATCCGCATGGCGAGTTCTTCCATGCGCTCCTGGTACTTCACAGCGGTGATGTCGCCAGCGCCTTCGTCCAGCATCGCCGTCATGAAGTTGGCGACGCCTTCCTTGCCAGCCGGATCCTGGGCGCTGCCGCCCTCGACCGAGAAGCGTAGCGCGATGAGCGGTACGCTGTGCTCTTCCACCAGCCAAGCTTCAATGCCACCAGGGCTCTTCACTTGCTGGATTTTCATAGCGTTAGCCTTGGTTGTGGGCACAAGCGCCAGCATCAGGCTGAAGCCTGTCAGGATGCCAACGACGGTGCGGCGGAGACTAGTCATCATGGCAAGATCTCCGGTTAGCTGCGGCTTTGGACGACGGGTACGGCGGCGGGGGTAGCGGCGGCTTCGGGGGCCACGGGCAACAGACGCCCGGTGACCGAGCGGCGGATGTCGAGATGCTTGGCCGCTGCTTTTTTGACAGCCTCGAGCGTCACTTGCGAGATCCGCTGTGGCCAAGCGTCGATGTCGGC
>JAYSVA010000364.1:0-6801 GCA_043718785.1 Hyphomicrobiaceae bacterium | reverse complement strand
GAACCCTCGTATTGAGCTTGGAAGGCTCCTGCTCTACCATTGAGCTACACCCGCATTACCAACGTGTTTAGTCAGAACCGCGCCGCAGGGGAAGCGCTTTTTGCGGATCGCTCATCAGCTCCGCTGCGGCCGACGATCCCGTGCCACACTGATGCCCTGGTTTGAGGTCACGTCCGCTGACCAGAGGGTGCGGCAGAGGGTGTAGGGGTGGAGGCGGCGTGACAGGTGATCAGGGGCGAGTTGCGCGATGGGTGCAACTGTTGGCATGCTTGGCCATGAGCTTGGTGCTGGCCGCCCCAACGGCGCCGCTGCAGGCCAACCAACCCGCGAAGGCGGAGCGCTTTGACCGCATTAGCCTGCCTTATGCCTGCCGGGTTGAACACGGGCGCGTGCGGCTTGAGCCGTCACCGGAGCAGATTTATCACCTCAACGGCCGCCACGAGCAGCAGCTCTTTAAAATTTGCCGGGAGCGGTCGAGTTGCCAGACACTCATGTTGCATCGGTTCAGCATCACCTGCAGTGGCCAGCACGTGGCGTGGGCTGACATCGTCACCGCGCTTGCTGATAGGGGCCACCTTGACCGGGGCGGCACCGAGCGGGCTCGGAGCAAGCTGTCCGTCGCCGATGGACGGCTTGGTTTCTCGACAGTCCTGCGTCCGCCAGCGAGCGCGCCGCCGTCGCCGCCCAACCCGCCTGGGCAGATGCTGACTGGCTGGTGCTCTGATCAATTCGGCGCCCCATCGCAGCCGTTTCTGCGTCAGGCCTGCAACGAGGCACGGCGCTTCGTGGCCAATCTGGGCGGTGCGACGCAGCGCGCGCCTCGCTCAGCCGAACCCGCAGCACCGCAGTTCGTATCCTTGCCGAGAGGCTTTGCGCCGGTTCGGTCGGTCGGCGCGCGCCTGCTGGTGCCGTCGGCACCGGGGCTGCCGCCGATGGCACATCCAGAGCCCTTGCCCTCCGCTCCATCACTGCAAAACGACATCGTGACGGGCGCCATATCCACTGCCATTCCGTCGCCGACGGCTCAGGAACCCAACGACCGGATCGCGGCGCTGGCGGCAGCATTTCCGCCGCGTCCGGCGGCTGCACCAGCTGCATCAACCTGGATCACGTCGGTGCATCTGGCCAGCGCCACTGTGGCGGCATCCAGCCAAGCCACTGCTGAGCGGCAGCGCAATGACGGCAGCGCCATGTTCATGTTGGCATTCACAGCTATTCTAGTCACCATTGCCGGGGTCGCCGTAGCGCACCGTTACCGCCAAAGCCGCACAGCCGTTTCGGCTGCTCCAACCACCCTGCTGCGGCTCCCGGCGCCAGCGGGACATTCCACCAGTCCGGTCCCCTCGCCCGTGCTGCCGAGCCAATGGCCGTCGTTGCGGAAATCGCTGCTGCCGGGACTGCGTCGGCAACTGGAGAGCATCCAGGCCGCCCGTTGGCGTCACGTGCCCATAGCGCGCACGCCGCAAACGCCTGAGGAGCTGGCCGCACTCGCGGCACTGCCAGCGGAAGCCCGCCTGATCATCACCGCGCGTGATCAACTCGTCGACCGCATCGATCAGTTGCGCCAGGCCATTGATCCGTTGATCCGAACCGCCCCGGCCCTGCACATGGCGCTGGCCCGCGACCTGATGGCGGGGGAACGGCGGTTGGCCAAGCTGACCGTTGTTGGCTTGGCTGACGACCCAGCCGCTCCCGCCCCCTGGAAACCCGCGCAAACCCGCCTGCAGCGCGTCAGTGCGGATATCGACCGGTTGCAGGAAATCATTGCCGGAGCCGTTGCCAGCTTCGCGCGGATGAACAGCCCCCGCCAACTGCCGCGTGACCTGCCCGAGGCCTACGCCACGCTCGGTGTGAACCCAGGCGTCAGCGAGGGCACGGTCAAAAAACTGGTCGATGCGCTGCGCGTGAGCTGGCATCCCGACCTCGCGACATCGCCCGAGGACCGGCAACTCCGCGACGAGCGCATCAAGGAAATCAACGTCGCCTGGGACCTTATCGCCGGGCGCCGTGCAGTCGGCTAACGAGTTGTAGTGGCTTGTTTGGAAACCAAATTGCCACAGGTCGGAACATGACTGTTACGCCCCCCTGGGCATACCAACTAAACTCGCCTTATAAGCAGACAGGGCCGGGCTATCGCCAAGACATACGAGGATTACCATGCGAACGAACAAATTTGTTGCCGCCGTCGGTGCGACAATCGCCGTTTCGACCTTTGCGATGATCAGTGCCACCGTTGCTGAGGCCCGCTGCACCCGCTTGGCCTACTCGGTCAATGACTATGGCAAAAAGGGTCCGGCCGACGACGCCAAACGACTGCTCGATACCTATGCTGCCAAATGGGCCGCTGACCGCGGCATCAAACAGCACACCGTCGGCAAGAAAGACGTCACCTGCGAACTGTACATCGATCTCGGCTTTTTTGATGAGTACACCTGCAAAGCGGAGGCCAATGTCTGCTGGTCGGGTAACGAGGACTATGCCAACCGCGCGCCGATCCCGGGTGCTGACGCGAACGTGAAGACTGCTGGCAAGCCAGTCGTCAAAACAAAAGCCGCCGCAAAGCCCGAAGCCATCACCACCGGCTCGATCCCAGCGCCAGCAACGGCCGTGAAACCAGCTCCGGCACCGGTCGCAGCCCCGCTGCCAGCAGTGCCAACCGCGCCGACGCCAACTGCCGCGCCGAAGCCGCTGTAATGTTTAGCCGCACGTGTCCGGCTGGAGGCGCTAGGCCTGCAGCCGGATCTGCGACCCTGCCACACGGCCAATGCCCTTGACGGGGCGACGCGCTAGTGACTTCTGGGTCTATGGAACCAACTCGCGTGACCCAATCCGGAAGTGCCCTGCCACCGCTGATCGATGATGGAGCCGCCCGCCCCATCGGTGCTGCTATGCTGGCAGGGGCGAAGGGCCGCTGCCCCGCGTGTGGCAAGGGCAAGCTATTCCACGCTTTCCTCAAGGTTTCCGACCAGTGCCCGTCCTGCGGCACCGAACTGCACCACCAGCGCGCCGATGACGCACCGCCCTATTTCACGATGTTCATCGTCGGCCATATCGTTATTGGTGGTCTGCTGGTCGTCGAAAAAAAATTCGCTCCCGACACACTGACCCAGCTGATGATCTGGCTGCCACTGACTTGCATTCTGAGCCTGGCGTTGCTGCCGATCATCAAAGGTGCCTTTATCGGCCAACAGTGGGCGCTTCGACTGCACGGGTTCGGCCCTGGCACGCCAGACCCATCGGGTCCCGATCCCATTCCGGCCCCGGCGGGGGTTCGAGCCAACGGTAATGATTTGCTATGAGTGCCATGCCTGACGACAAGACCGCTGCCCCTGACGCCGCAAAAGATGCTGCCGACCGTCCGCGCGATGCCGCGACCCTCATCATCATCGACCGTACCGTCGGGGAACCGCGCGTCCTTATGGGCAAACGCCGCATGGAACAGGTGTTCATGCCCGGCAAGTACGTATTTCCCGGCGGCCGCGCCGACAAGGACGACAAGCACGTCCAAAGCGCCGACGAGCTATCGGCCATTGAGTTGGCCAAGCTCATGCTCGACATGAAGGGCACGCCCAGCGCTGCCCGGGCCCGTGGATTGGCGCTTGCCGCCATCCGTGAAACCTTTGAGGAAGCGGGCCTGCTGGTCGGCCACCCAATCGCTCCCGCGCCTAAAACTGAGGCCGCAGGCTGGGGTGAGTTTTTCGCCCACGGTTTCTTGCCAAAACTCTCTGACCTCCGGTTCTTCGCCCGCGCCATCACCCCGCCCGGTCGCCCACGTCGCTACGATACGCGCTTTTTCTGTTGCGAAATTGAAGCCATCACCCACCGCATCGACACCAACGATGGCGAGCTGTCAGGTCTGCATTGGCTGACTATCGAGGACACACGCGGGATCGATCTAGCGCCCATCACCCGCGTGGTACTTGAGGATCTGGGCTCTTCGACATCCCCCGAAGCGCCGGTGCCCTACTACCACTTCAAGAACGGCAGCTTCCACCGCGAACTCCTAACAATCGGCGGCGCGACCACCGCCGAATCCTAGATCCCTCACCGCCGGTCCTCTTTCGTTGGCAGGGCGGAGATCAGCACGATGGCTTGGGCATAGGGGAAGTCATCGGTCAGCGTCAGATCGATGCGGGCGTCGTAACCGGGCGGCACCAGGTCGCGCAGGTGGGCCGCAGCTCCGCCCGTGAGTTGCAGGGTGGGCCGCCCGCTGGGCAGATTGACCACCCCCATGTCGCGCCAGTAAACGCCGCGCCGGAAGCCGGTGCCGAGCGCTTTCGAGCAGGCCTCCTTGGCGGCGAAGCGCTTGGCATACGACGCCGCTGGATCAAAGCGCCGTGCCGACTTCGCCCGTTCCACATCGGTGAAGATGCGACTGACGAACCGGTCACCAAACCGCTTCAACGTCGCGTCAATGCGGCGGATGTCGACGATGTCGTTGCCAATGCCGATGATCATAGCTGCTCCGTTTCCGCCAACGCCTTGAGCCATGCCGCCACCTCGACCCGACTGGTCAGCGCCACTTTGGCACCTGAGAATGCGTCAAAAATCTTGCGGTGCCCAGCCTCGGAACTCGGCGTCTGGCGATTTCCGTAGTTGCCCGCCCAGACCAGCAGTGCCGCGTACTCCTCTGGCGATGGCGAATACTGCGGCCCCCGCGCCTCCAGCCCGGCCTTGCAGTCCGCCCACGGCAGACGCAGCCAGATCAGCCCGGTCGCCCGGGGCAGTGCCACCTCAGCCAGCCAGCCGAACACGCCCTCGATGACCCACTGTGGGGTCGCCGCGATCTCGGCTGTCATCTGCTTGGCGACCGGCTCAACCCGCTTCTGCAACCCCGCCTGATTGACCCAGTAGATGTCATCAAGCGCGACCGGCGGACTGCCCGCAATCCCTGCAATCGCCGCCGCCAGTGTGGTTTTACCAGCACCACTATTGCCGAGTATGACGATACGGCTGCGAAAATAGTCGAGCATCGCTAGAGTTCCACGTGGTGCAACGGCTGCATCCGTTCCTGCCCAGAGCTTTTCCGTTGCCCCCTCGCCAATAGCAAGAACCTATCCTTCGGCCTTGCGCCTGGTAATTGTTGGCTTAGATGGCCGTCGACGGGTTGATTTTGGGGAGGATTGGCGATGCGGCTCTTACTGTTGGCAATGGGTGGCGGGGCGCTGGGGGCCGGCGCGCGGTATCTGGTGAACGTGGCGTGCGCGCGCTGCATGGCACCGGGTTTTCCCTGGGCGACGCTGATTGTCAACGTCGTCGGGTCCGTGCTGATGGGGCTGGTGGTTGAACTTGTCACACGCCGCCTGGGCGGTTCGGCGGAATGGCGGACGTTCCTCGCCACCGGCATTCTCGGTGGCTTCACCACGTTTTCAGCTTTCTCGTTGGATGCGGCTAACCTCATGAATCGAGGCGACAATGCGCTCGCACTGGCCTATGTGCTAGCCTCCGTCGTGCTCTCGATCCTTGGCCTGTACGCAGGCCTTACTCTGGCGCGCACCATTTTTCCGTAATGCCTAGGCACAAAGTACCGTCCATGATTGATTCAGTCGAACAGCCCACTCCGAAATCCGCCCCCGTCGAGGCGATCCGCGTCGCCCACGAGGATGCAGGCATCCGCCTGGACAAGTGGTTCAAGATCCATTTTCCGCTGGTCCAGCACAGCTATCTGCAGAAGCTGCTGCGCTCCGGCCAAGTGCGTGTTGGCGGCAAGCGGGTTGAGGCTAGCCTCAGGCTCGAGGCTGGTTCGGAAGTGCGCGTGCCGAAGGTCGTGCGCCTGCCGCCGAAAGATCAGCCGGACAAGCCGTCACTGACGCCGCCGCAGGGCATGTCTAAGGCCGACCGTACCGCGATTGAGCGGATGATCCTGTTCGAGGATGACGACGTGCTGGTGCTGAACAAGCCGTTCGGCATTGCCGTGCAGGGCGGCACCGGCACCACGCGCCACATTGACGGCATGCTAGCCGGCATGGCCGACCGCTTCGGCGACCGTCCGCGCCTTGTCCACCGCCTCGACCGCGACACGACAGGCGTGCTGCTGGTGGCCAAAACCCGCCGCGCCGCCGCGACGCTGGGCAAAACGTTCCAGACCCGCAGCGCCGCCAAGACCTACTGGGCATTGGTGAAAGGCACGCCGAAACCAAATCAGGGCAAGATCGAAGCGGCGCTGGTGAAGGCCGCCGGTCCGGATGGCGAGGACCGGATCCGCAAGGCGCTGCCGGGCGAGCAGGAAATCGCCATGCACGCGACCACCCACTATTCCGTGGTCGATAGCGTCGGCCATAAAGCATCGTGGGTGTCGCTGAAGCCAGTGACGGGGCGGCAACATCAGCTGCGCGCCCACATGGCGATGATCGGCCACCCCATCGTCGGCGACAACAAATACGACGGCGAAGGCGTACTAGCCGACAGCGGCATCGACCAAAAACTCCATCTTCACGCCCGCCGCCTCGTCCTGCCGCACCCCGACGGCCGCACCCGCATTGACGTGACCGCGCCGCTGTCGGATCATATGCGCAAAGCCTGGGCCCTGCTCGGGCTCGATGCGGACCGTTATGACGTGGGCGATGATGGAGAGGGCTGATGGGTAACAATGATTGGGTGTTGGTCGGCGCTGGCCAATCTTGCCGATGATTATTGCTTGGGTTATTGCGACCAAGATCAAAAACGCAAAATCTAAATCGCAGGCTGCAAAACATAACGGAGCCGTAGGGGTAGAGTCGAGGAGAGGCGCGGTGGTGTGCGCTGAGGCTCCACTCCGGTTCCTCTCCCCGCTCATCGAACCGGACGTGCGGTTTTCCCGCA
>JAYSVA010000363.1:0-6816 GCA_043718785.1 Hyphomicrobiaceae bacterium | reverse complement strand
ATGATCCCGTCACGATTGCGCGATTGAGGACCGCTAGTGGACTGGCCTTCCTTACCAGTCCGGCGAGCACTGCAAGTCGCCCTGCCGCAGAATCTCCCCCGGATAGCTTATGTCCGAGGTCGCATCAATCGCACCTGTCCATACAACCGCCAGCGCACGTCTGCACCCCTCGATCAAACAAGTGCATGCACTATGCGGTCGCCCGGAGGGGGCGGGGATAACTTATTGCAGACCATGGTTAATCGTGGGGCGGTGGTAGTCTTTCCGGAAATAGACCGCCGCCTCTTCCGGGTGATCGAAGCCGTAATTCAGGAACAGCTGCTCGCCTTCCTGGATGGCGCGTAGAGCCCGGAACTCGGCAACCTCACCCGTTGCGCTGGCCAAAAACCGGTGTCCGACGTTGGCGGTGTCGCTGTGATTGATCAGCTCAGGAAATCCCATCACCAGGGCCGCGTCGCGCTCGCCCAGGAACCAAAACTGCGAGATGACCGTGTTCTCCAACGCGGGCCGCTGCGCCGCGTCGATCAACACGGTCGGGAACACCCCAATCAACTCACCCTTGGCGATCGCGCTGATGGCATAAACGCCCCGTCCCATTGTCTTGGTATTGCGGACTACAAACCGATTGCATAGCTGCATAGCCGACCCCGATGACCTGACGCCCTCACGCCGTTACTCGCCATTCTGCGACGCACGCTGAGTGCAATCGCAGTTAGCCCGGGCTCGATACACCCGCGCCAAAGGCGCGGGAAGGGCGACGGGAAGCAGCAAAGCGTCGCGGGCCGAATGCGCCACACCCGTGGCATCAGACACACAGGGGTTCGGTTGGCCTCAATTGATCAGGCCAGGCACGCTGAACCTCGACGAGCCCGTGGCGCGGCCCCCGAGACCCCACAATTCTGCCGCACGGACAAGATCTCGCCGCTCGGCACCAGTAAGGGCATACAGCGGGGTCAAGGCAGTGTAATATAAGGCCACTACTTGAGAGACACCCGGCATTAGCGAACTGACGATTTTTCAGGTGCCATTGGACCGAAAAACACACGACAAGAGGGCCTACCCATGATCCTAGAGCAAACCTTGATCGACTCCATCATGCACACGCGCGGGCAGCTAGACTTCCTGTGGCAGTTCTTCGTGACCGTCCAGTTGGCGATTTTCGCACTGCTCTTCATCTACGACGATGCCGTCGACAGTATGAACCGCACGGCACGGGCTCTGGCCATCATCGCGTTTGGCATGTTCGACTGGATCAACGGCCAGGCCTTGCGCGGCAGTTACGCGCTACTGGACGCGTTGCATCAACAATACCGCGCCGATTACGGGCAGACCTCGCGCTTCCAGCCGGCCCTGTACGAACTGTTCGTGCAACAGCGGTACGAGGGCAAGGAAGCGATGCTGATGCTAACCCACGGCCTGGCCTTTACGGTCGTGATGCTCGCACTGATCTGGCGTCAGTTTATGCAGCACGACAACAAGGCGAAGTCCGCTAGTCTCGCCGTCGAACCACGGCAATAGCTCAGCGCTAACTGCGACATTTTAGCACAACCCTGGAACACCACCCGACGCTTCGAACATCAGCATCCAAACTGATGGCGAAGACGTGCGCGTCAGGCATCAGCATCCACTAGACCTAAGAGTTGTAACAGGAGGTTTGCGACCACATTACTCATGCTCCCTAGGCATGTATTAATAGTCCCTTTAAATATAGCCAACAGTTAGGTTTTTTGCTCAAATACAGTTGTTACAATTCACATAAGTTGCATACACGGCAAGTTTCGCCACCTGGGGGCTGGAGCTTAATTCGGGGAGCGTGCGTTGGACCTTACACCGCGAGAGGTACAGATTCTTACTTGGATCGCGACAGGAAAATCGGACTGGCAGATCGGCCAAATTCTCGACATCTCAAACAAAACTGTGAACTACCACGCTGAAAATCTGAAACGTAAGTACGGCGTCGCGACACGCATCCAAGTGGTGGTCGCGGCGCTACGTGGCGGGGAGATTTGAGGCGAATAAGGCGCGCCTTAAGCGATAAGCCCATCGGTTGGCTTCACTGAGCCGCTGTCAGGGAACACGGCATTCGCCAAGGCGCCAGCGGGCACCCCGAGATGATCGCGCAGCACGCCTTTTAGCACTGTCCGCAGATCGCAGGTCGGTGCGAGGTCACGGGCTTCGAACAGGTTTTGAGGCGCTAAACCCGGCCAGTTGGCGATCACGCGCCCGCCTTTAACGGCACCACCGAGCAGCAACGCTGCGGTCGCGGTGCCGTGGTCGGTGCCTTCGCTGCCGTTGACGGCAGCAGTTCGGCCAAACTCGGTGACGACGATCACGACCGTGTCTTTCCAGGCGGCACCCATGCCATCGGCGAATGCTCTGATGGCGGCGTCAAGCCCGGCGAGGCGGTTGGCCAGCTGCCCCTGCGCCGCGCCTTCGTTGGCATGGGTGTCCCAGCCGTTGTAGCTGAGCGTGCCGATGTGCGGCCCGTCTGCCGCCGACAGGAACTTTGCCGCCGTTTCCGCCGTTTCGACAAAATCGCGGAATGGGCGGGCTGCAGGCGGCAAGCCAGGAGTTGCTGCCTTAGGTGCCGCCGCCATCGCCGCGCCGGCGCGATCAACTCGGTCGATGTCCATGCCCTGGGCAAACGCCCGCGCTAGTTTGGGGTCGGACTGGCCGTACAGATCCATCAACCGTGCCACCGTCGACTCGCGCAACTCAAGGCCATTGGCCTTCGGAATCCACGACATTACAGGGGCTTTGCCACGCATGACCAGCGGCACAACGGCCCCCATTGCTAAGCCTTTAGCGGATGGTCCCTGCACCAGCCCTTTGGGATTGGCACTGCCAGCCGAGGGCAGCCCCGCCAACGCACGGTTGAGCCAGCCATCATCGGTGCGCCCGACGCCACCAAGCCCACTTTCCAGCACGTCCTGACCGTCGAAATGCGAGCGCCCGCGATACGGGGTTGAGACCGCATGCACCGCCATCGCCTCGCGCTTCTTGTAGAGCTCGTACAGGAACGGCATCGCCGGGTTCAGCACAAAGAACCCATCGAGCGTTAGGCCTGCATTGATGCCGCCGCCTTCAGCTTTGAGCGCAATCTTCTGCCGCAGCTTCTCGTAGTCGGGATCGCCGACCGGCGCGATCATAGACAGGCCATCGAGACCGCCGCGCAAAATCACGGTCAGCAGGCGTGGATCACGGGTCCCTGCCAGCGCTGACTTAGGGACGCCACCCCATAGCGCTAGGCTGGCAGCGCTGGCCACCCCGCCGGTCAGCAGGCGGCGGCGGTTCAAGGTCGTCCACTCGGTGCAACCGGAGACTGCGCGAGACTTGTCATTAGTGGTCATCGGCTTATCTCCTCAGAAACTCAGGTGACATGATCATCAGCTCGAGGCCTTGCTCGCGGGCCTCCGCACGGGCAATCGCCAAGCGGGTGTTGTCGGACAGGCCAGGGCCCAGTAAGTCCTCGGCCAGTTCGCGCGGATCAGCCGCCGCGACCGTGCCCTTCGGTGCCAGATCGCGCGCCGCTTTCTCAGCGATCCGCAACCGCTCACGGATGGCAGATGGTCCGGTCCAGGCGTCATCGTCATCCGGCCAACCTTTGGGGCTGGCGGGGTTCCAGATCGGCTGGCCCAACGCGGCGGCCAGACGCAGTACTTCCTGCGGCTTGGTATCCAGCCCGAAACCACGCACCAGGGAGACCGCGAAATCATAGGGCGGCACCACCTTTGCCGGTTTCGCCGTCCAGGCATCCGGATGCGTGATCAACGCCTTGGCGACAACGGCCAGATCGCCTTCACTCTTCAGGAACGCGGCCTCCAGATCCGCCACCAGTTTCGGTGGTGGGGTTTCGGACACGAAATGGCGGGCCAGTCGGGTGGCGATGTAGCGGGCGGTGGCGGGATGGCGGGCGAGATCGTCCAGCACCTGCTCGCCGGTTTTGCGACCGAGATCGACGTAAGCACGACCGAGCACGGTCCAACTGCCGGGTTCATGCCGGTTGGCCGCGAAGAAGAACTTGCCGGGCTCCGATTGCACCACGTTCAGCTGCCCAACGGTCCAGCCGGTCAGAATGCGGGCGAAGTTGGTGACGTCGGCCTGCGAGTAGCCGCCGTTGACGCCGAGCGTATGCAGCTCCAGAATCTCGCGTGCTAGGTTCTCGTTGAGCCCACGCCCTTTGCCAGCCTTGCTGTTAGGACCTGTTGATAACTGGTTGTCGAGGTAGATCAGCATCGCCGGGTGGCTCTCGACCGCCTTCAGCATATCGGCAAATTTGCCCAGCACATGCGGTCGGATCGCTTCGCGTTCGAACCCGCCAGCCAGTCCGCGGACAGGCCCCTTGTTGACCGCAACGCAGAAATGGTTCGACCAGAACATCACCAGTCGCTCAAGCAACGGCTCGTTGGTGGTGACGGCCCGCTCAACCCGGCGATTGGCCTCCTCGGCCATGGCATCACGGCGAATCCGGGCGGGGGTGAGGTCGGCGACCTTTGGTTTTGCGGGCGGCGAGGCAACGGACGGCGGCAGATTGGGATCGACGGCGGCCATCTGTGCCGAGCCGGTGGCGGCGGTCCTGGCGGTAGTCTTGGCCAGCTCGATGGCGATGCGCTGGCTCAGCTGCACATCTTGCGCGTTGGCAAACACGACATGGCTTGGGTCAAGGTCTGGATGGTTGAGCAGAGCCTTGCTCGGATCGGCCAGCGCCGACGCCACATATCCACGCGGATCGCTGGCGATGCGCTTGATCTCGCCTTGCCGCACGCCAAGGCCGAAGCGACGCAACGCGGTTACTGGATCAGATTTGGACATAGCTCACCGTTGCACACCGTACCTGTTCAATAGGTCTCAACCTTTGAACGCCCGATGAGCGCGGATTCCGTCGCGGCGTCGATCAGCGGCGCGGCGCAAAGCCGCTGGCACCAGCATCGCGCAGGCCAAAGCCGAGCGCATTGCCCTGCATCACAGGGGCCGACGATCCTTGCGCCCGACTTAGCGCGTTCGGTGCGGCCTGCGGCAAGGATGCCGTGGTCTCGTTCGCCGTTTGCCCAGCGCTGGTGTTATTTGACCGTTTCGGTGTGCCGACGGCTTCACCGTTGCTGCAGGTGCGCATGACGTGCGGCTGCATTGCCGCCAGCCCCGAACGATCCTGCCGCTCGATCTGCACGGGGCGGCTGTACTTCTGCCGCCAGTCAGCCACCGCGCCAGACGCCTGCTTGCGGACGCCGAGACCGGCGCCGCAGAACATGTTCTGATACGCATCTTCCAGCCATACCCGGTCGCTGGCCGGTGCGTTCTCGGTTGCCAATGTGATCAGCAGCAGCGCCCGTGTCGGGTCTTTCGGCACATGCAGACCGCGCCAGTAAAGATCAGCGAGGAACGCCTGCGCGCCGGTATGACCCTTCTGGGACAGCTCCGACAGCCAATAAAGGCCCTGTGACTTGTCTTCCGGCACGCCCTCGCCGCGCAACTGCAGCTTAGCGTATTCGAACTGGGCATCTTCGTCGTTGAAGAACGTCGCCGCGTGACGCAGCACGATCGCCGCCTGCGCCACGTCGGCTTTGACGCCATGGTTCGGCAGGCCATTACGCATATACAGCGCCAGCTGCGTCATCGCCTTGGCAACGAATGGCGCGCGGTCATCGTCATCGGGATCGATGTTGGTGTGAGCGTTGGCAATCCGCATATACAGGCCGTAGGCTTTGCCATGATTGGTGAACGACTGCGAATTGTCAGAATAGATCCGCGCTAAGTAATACAGCGCCGGTACGTTTTCCGCGTCGACAGCGGCAGCGTCTTCGAAGGCCTGGATTGCCAGATGGGTCTCCCCACTCTGCAGCGCGCCGAGGCCATGGTTCACCGCCGCCTCAGGCGAGGTAAACTTCGGCTTGCCTGCCGCGTATGCGGTCCCGCTCAAGGCCAGCGCTGTCACCAGCACCAATCCTGCTAGACCCAGCCTGCCCGTCAGGGCAAGCTTGTATGTGCCTTTAGATGTCCGCATAGCAAACAACTTCAGCCTTTCCGCCAGCATCGGTTGCGGCACTTTTCAGCGCCGGTCCGACCTGATCTATGAATGTCCGTAAATCGCCAGTTTGGTCATTGTTAGGCAGAGCGAACCAAATGGTGCGACGTTTTTGCAGCTCAGCCTTGTCGAGGGAGCCGTTGCGGCGTGAAACGCCGGAGAACTCTTGCTTACTCATACCTGCGACCTTGACGATCGCGCCTTTGGGCGCACGTGAGCCCTTAAGACCCACAACGCCCCCCAAATTGGATATGGGAGCTCTCGCCGCACAATCAACCACCTGATTTGCAATAAATTTCAAACACTTCAGGTTCTTTGGAGCCACTTTGACAACGCGTTTCGCACCCCGCGTTGGGTGATCTGGCAGTTTCGAATTTTCGAAATTGTTGATCATCGTTTGCCTCCCAGCGTTCGTCATGTGATGCGGCCCAACTGTCACAATGAATGCAACAATATGTCCGCAAACCAAGAGAACACCGGGTTCGTCCCTCAAAGAATCCCGCGCATTTCCGACTAGTCGTTTACGTTTGTGACCCAAAAGTGGCAGACCCAGTCAGAATGCGTAGCGGCAAAGCCACACTGCCAAGAATTGGTCCCGCGCCTACGAAAACCTAGCCGCGTGACAGGGCAGAGAGAGGGCCGCAGTGGGGCTTCATCGGGGCATAATACCGTCGCGCCAATCCGATGACTTTTTAGGGTTTTCTCCTCCTCCCCCTTGAGGGGGGAGGACAGCGCGGCTCGATTTTTGTACTTCACAAAAATCGAACTTGCCGTGCGAGGTGGGGGTGACTTTT
>JAYSVA010000362.1:0-3118 GCA_043718785.1 Hyphomicrobiaceae bacterium | reverse complement strand
CGTGCCATCGGGTGCACCGAGGCCATAGTCGCGCGCGGCGAGTTCACGCTGGATGGCAGTCACGGTGTCCGTGTTATCGCCAGCGGCGATGATTGTTGATGCAGCAGGCTTGCTCGCGGCCATAGGCGCAGCAATCGGCGACGTCGCGGCTGGGGTTGGCGGCGCGTCACGCAAAACGTCGGGCTTGCCCGCACGTGCGCCAGCTGGCCGTGAGCCAACCGGTTGCATCACGAGGATATTGATCATGACCCCCATGCTGAGCAGCACAAAGGTGCTGAGCACGCGTCGGGCGTTCTGCGGTGTCATCGATCCCACACGACCTCAAGTTGCGGACGGCCACCCACATGGCATCCAGAATCATACTCTCCAGGCAACTTGTAAAATGTGTCTTAAATTGTGGTCGGGGCAACGATCAGAATGGTGCCTCGGCGATATGCCAGAGTACACCGGATGGGTCGAAGATGTAGCCGACCTTCATGCCCCAGCTTTGCATCGTTGGTGGACGCGGAACTTTTACGCCGAATTCGACGACCAGTTTGGGCCCATCGACATGCTGTTGCCACCACGCGTCGCCATCACGCACCAGCATTTGCACCATGAAATTGTCAGCCAGTTCCTGAACATAGAAATTCTGCAAAATAAAGCTGAAGCTGCCGTGTTTCAGCATCACGATGTCGTTGTCGGCGTGGGTCGCGACAAATCCGAGGCGCTCGTAAAACAGCCGCGAGCGCCCGAACTCTCTCGCGGGAACGAAGGGCCGCAGTGCCAGAACCTGATCGAGTGCGGGGTTCTGGCTCATGGCGGTCAGGCCTTGACGGCTTTGCGACGGGATGGGGTGCCGAATACACTCAGCATCGGCTCATCCAGCAAGATGGCTTGGTCGTAGCGGCCGTATCCATTGAAGCCGCCAGCGATGGCGCGACCGTAAGCACCAATATTGCCAATCTCGATGTAGTCACCTTCCTTGACCGCTCCAGGCAGCAGGAAAGGCCCCTTCATCCGGTCTAAGCTGTCGCAGGTTGGGCCCCAGAATTCGAACGGCACCAGCGCTTCACCGGGCACTGGGGTGTGTCCGACTAAGCGGGTGGGGTAGATGAAGCCGAGGTGTGCCGCATCGAACAGCGCGCCATAGCCGCCATCGTTGATATACAGTTCGTTGCGTCGCCGGGCATCGACCCGGACGATCAGGCTCTCAGCCTCGTTGACTAAAGCGCGGCCCGGCTCGCAAATCAAACGGCAAGCTTCCGTGACGGGCATGTTGGCCATCCCGGCCTTGATGGCATCGATAAACCCGATCAATGGCGAGGGGCCGTGATCGGCATAGACGGACGGGAACCCACCGCCGACGTCGATGGCATCGACGACGACACCAGCTTTGACGATCAGTTTGTGCACGTCCGCGAGCGCCACCGAATAGGCTTCGGGCGAGCAGGTCTGCGAGCCAACGTGGAATGCGATGCCTAGTTCGTCGGACACCTGCCGGGTGGCAACAAGAAGTTCTGCCGCCGCAGGTCCGGTGATGCCAAATTTAGCCTCAAGCGGCACGCGGCTGTCCTTGGCGGTGACGGCGATGCGGACGAACAGCTGCAGATCCTTCGCCGTGACACCGCCACGACTGGTTTCCTCAACAATTTTGTCCAGCTCGTCCTGGCTGTCGAGGGCGAAGCAGCGCACGCCATATTCATGGTAGGCGCGGCGGATGGCGTTGCGTGACTTGACCGGGTGCATAAAGTGAACTTGCACACCAGGAATAGTCACAGCGTCGGACAGCTCAGGCAGCGATGCCACATCGAACTGTGTAATTCCCGCGCCAAACAGCGCGCCGAGTAGAAACACGGAGCTGTTGGCCTTGTAGGCATAGGCGACTTCGCCAGGAAAGTTGGTTCGGAACCAACGGGCGGCGCGCGCCGCAGCATGCGGGCGAATGCCGAAAATGGGGATGTCGGGTTGCCGGGCGGCAATCAATGCCGCGGCCGATGCGTACTTTTCCATAAGGGTGCCCTTTGCCAGTTCAACCGATTTGGTTTTTAACCAGCGGCCGCGCCGTACTGAATAAGCACTGCGTTTCCAAAGCCGAGTGGGTCACATAAGGCGCGTGTGCCTCGCTGTAAAGAGCCGGGGCGGCACCGATATCCTGGTTGCTCTGATATGTTTAATCCACGATCAGAAAATGGTCTCCGCCAGAAAATTTCATGGTCTGAATAGCGACAGGCTGGCTGTGGTAGTCGGCATGGGCTTCAACGTCCACATCAGCGTTGCAGCGGCCGCAGCGGTTAGCAAAAGCGCAACGATGATCTCAAGGTACCGCCGACGCAGGCGGGCCCGCGCTGTAACCGAAATGGGGGACGGTTTATCCATGCCGCACCATCGCTCAGTCGCGGTGGCGATTACTAGGCCACGTTCTGCCGCGCGACAGTTCTACTCAGCTATCAGCCAAGTAAAAATCACGTGATATTGTGATCCAATTGGGAAGCCCATTTTGATGCTGCTGTTTTGACAGGAGTTTTCTTCAAAGCAGCGTCGGAAACAAATCGCGATAGCCCATGGCGGCTGTATCGAACATGATGTCTGACGGTCGCAGCGGTCGCGCCAGCGCCATGCCCGTCAGGGTCCGGCAACGCGACAGGGCCACATAGGCTTGGCCGTGCGCAAAGGTCCCACGGCCCAGGTCAATGTAGACCTTGTCGAGGGTCAAGCCCTGGCTCTTGTGGATCGTCAGTGCCCAGGCGAGCCGCAGCGGCAGCTGCTTAAAGGTGCCAGCAACCGTTTCGACGATCTTTTCTTCCTTCTGGTCGAACGCAAAACGGCGGTTTTCCCAGGAGACAGGCTCGACATCGTATTCGCGGCCATCGACATCGACCGATACTTTGCTGTCGTCGAGCCGGGTGATGCGTGCGATCGTGCCGTTGACCCAGCGTTTGTCCGCGTCGTTGCGCAGCAGGATGACTTTGGCTCCGACCTTTAGTGAAAGGCTGGTGTCGGTGGGGGCGGCGCTCTCGTTGAATTCACCGGTAATGCCGGCTTCGTAGGTTTGTGGCTCGCCAGCCAACGCGTTCAAGAATGCATTGTTGATGCGATGCGCCGCCTCATTCGTCGGTGTCAGGATGACATACGGATC
>JAYSVA010000361.1:0-3120 GCA_043718785.1 Hyphomicrobiaceae bacterium | reverse complement strand
CCAAGGGCGCGGTTGAGGGGCTGACACTTAGTCTCGCGGCGGAACTGGCCCCGTCCATCCGGGTCAATGCGATCGCACCAAGCCTGACATCGACACCGTTAGCTGCCGGATTGACGAGCAACCCGTTGATAGCGGCGGGGATCGCTGCCTTGCATCCGATCCAAAGGCTCGGGAAAGCCGATGAAATGGCGGCACTGGCGCAATTCCTGCTCTCAACGGATGCCGGGTGGATGACCGGCCAGATCATCGGCGTTGATGGCGGGCGTTCAACGTTGCGTGTCGGGAAAGCCTGAACCGATGCAGCAGATGTCTACACCCCCAACCACCGCCGACTTAACCGTGTTTTTCGATGGCGACTGTCCACTTTGCCGTTCCGAAATCGGGCTATACCGCAACTGCATTGGTGCTGAGCGAGTGGCGTTCGTAGATGTCGCAGCTGCTGAGGCTGGCACCATCGCCGCTGGTCTTGACAAAACGTCGGCACTCGCCCGTTTTCATGTACAGACGGCTGATGGCCACTTGCATTCCGGCGCGGATGGGTTTGCGCAACTTTGGCTGACGCTCCCTGGCTGGCGCTGGCTCGGTCGCATCACAATGTTGCCGGGTATCCGCACGTTTGCAGAGATCGCCTATCGCGGATTTCTGATCATCCGACCGGGCATACAATGGATCTGGCGTCGTGCAGCGTCATCCCCGAAACCAAAGGTTGGGCTATGACCGCCCCATCCGCTCCGACGTCACATTCGGACGAAACGACGTCACGCATCATCGAAATGGCCTGGGAAGACCGCACGCCGTTTGATGCGATCCGCGCCAGCTTTGGTGTCAGCGAGTCGCAGGTCATCGCGCTGATGCGGGCAAGCCTGAAGCGATCCAGCTTCAAGTCATGGCGGGAACGAGTTGCAGGCCGCCGCACCAAGCACGCCAGCCGCAGTGATCCAGCGGCGCTTCGCCATCGCGCCAACCATCGCTGGCAGGGTGGGTAACATCATGTCGACTACGCCCAAAAAGCCGAAACACAAAGCTCGTAATCTGATCCTGGTGCTCGGCGATCAACTGTCGCCGCAGTTATCGAGCCTTGCTGCCGGCGATCCAGCGCGCGACGTGGTGCTGATGTGCGAGGTCGTCGAAGAAGCGACGTACGTTCGCCATCACAAGAAAAAGATCATCCTGCTGTTCTCGGCGATGCGCCACTTCGCCGAGGAACTGCGTGGCCTCGGCTGGACCGTCGCCTACACCAAGTTAGACGATACTGGGAATGCAGGCAGCTTCTCCGGCGAGGTGGCACGCGCTGTGGCGACGCACAGCCCCGTGCGGATCGTGGTCACTGAGCCCGGCGAATGGCGCGTGCTCGAGGCCATGAACGGCTGGCCACAGCAGTTTGGCCTGCCGGTTGATATCCTCACAGACACCCGGTTCATCAGCCCCATCGCCGATTTTGCCGCCTGGGCTGAGGGGCGCAAGCAACTGCGGATGGAGTACTTCTATCGCGACATGCGGCGCAAAACTGGACTGCTGATGGACGGCGACAAGCCCATCGGCGAGGCATGGAACTTCGACCATGACAACCGCAAACCGGCCAAGGGCGATCTGTTCATGCCGGAGCCCGGGCATTTCCAGCAGGACAAAATCACACGAGAGGTTGTCGCGCTGGTCAAATCGCAGTTCGCCGACCATTTCGGCGACGCTGATCCGTTCTGGTTCGCGGTCACCCGCGCCGACGCTGAAGCGGCATTCGACCGTTTCGTTACCGAGGGCTTGCCGCATTTTGGCGACTACCAGGATGCGATGCTGACCGGGCAGAAATTTCTCTATCACGCTGTCGTGTCAATGTACCTGAACTGCGGCTTGCTTGATCCGCTCGATATCTGCCGCAAGGTTGAGGCGGCCTACACGGCAGGCTTCGTGCCGCTCAATGCGGCTGAAGGCTACATCCGCCAAGTCATCGGCTGGCGCGAATATGTGCGGGGCATCTACTGGTTGAAGATGCCAGAATACGCCGCATTGAACACGCTCAACCATAGGCGCGCGCTGCCAGATTTCTACTGGACCGGCGAGACGAAAATGGCGTGCGTGCGGGCAGCAGTCACGCAAACCAAGGAAGACGCCTACGCCCACCACATCCAACGGCTGATGGTGACCGGCAACTTCGCCCTGCTGGCTGGCATCAGCCCGCAGGCTCTGCACGAGTGGTACCTCGCGGTTTACGCCGATGCTTACGAATGGGTGGAACTGCCCAATGTCATTGGAATGAGCCAGTTCGCTGATGGCGGCCTATTGGCCTCAAAGCCCTACGCCGCAAGCGGTGCCTACATCAACCGCATGTCTGACTACTGCAAAGGCTGCGCCTATGACGTGAAATCGCGCACCGGCCCCAAGGCGTGCCCGTTTAATGCGCTGTATTGGGATTTCATCTCCCGCCATGCGGCCACGATCAAAAGCAACCCGCGGATGGCCCAGATGGTGCGCACCTACGACAAATTCGAAGATGCCGAAAAAGTCCGTATCACCGAGAGCGCGGCTACGTTCCTAGCCAGTCTTAAGTCGTCCGTGGATTATTGATAAGTTGGACTGCGAGCTGAAATCGTAGCACTGTAATCTCGCGTCGTTTTTCAATGAGTTGAATCGTTTATTATTTTTAAATTCTAACCGATAATCAACATCCAGGATTAAAGCACAGCCGTTTATATGTCGTGAGTGGAGAACTAGCAGCGTTGAATCTTTGCCCTGCGCTGGCTTTCCATTGTTCACATTTTCCGTTTAGCGAAATGAGTAAAACATGAAGCGATTTGCAGTATTAGCCGTCGCCACAATGACCTTGTTCGCCGCAACAGGAGTACAAGCCCAAATGAAAGACATCGTAGACACCGCCGTCGGCGCTGGGAAATTCAACACGCTGGTGGCCGCAGTCAAGGCAGCCGGACTGGTCGACACCTTGAAAGGTACTGGCCCGTTCACAGTATTTGCGCCAACCGATGACGCTTTTGCCAAGCTGCCCAAAGGCACCGTCGAAGACCTGCTGAAACCAGAAAATAAGGCCAAGCTGGTCGGGATTTTGACCTATCACGTTTTGCCTTCGAAAGTGATGGCAGCCGACATCGCGGGCAAGAAGATGGGAGC